>JBCCHD010000002.1 GCA_039028935.1 Pseudomonadota bacterium
AAAAATACCACTTTACCTTTATAAGAGGCCTATCACGTTTTTTTATTTATTTTTCATTGTTTAAACCAATTTCATCGATAAATAGGCTATATGTGGAATATAGATACCAAAACGGATTAGATAATCCAATTAGATGGAATTATAAGGATATTTTCTACGAATTGTCTGTTCGGCTGCAGCACGCGTTTCCGGGGCCACCTCCCATAAAAAAACCCCCGGCCGTATGTCAGCGAACGGGGGTTTGTGTCGATAGGTGGTCGATTAGTCGTCGATCACCGTGCTATCCGACCACAGGTAGCTATCACTCCAAAGATAGCTGTCTGACCACAAGTAGCTGTCGGTCCACAGATAGCTGTCTGACCACAAGAAGCCATCTGACCAGAGGAAGCCATCCGACCACAGGTAGCCGTCCGTCCAAAGGTAACTGTCTGACCAGAGATAGCCGTCCGACCACAAATAGCCGTCCGACCACAGGTAGCCGTCCGTCCAAAGATAAGAAGCGCTCCACTCCGGGCCCCACGTAACCGCTGGGTTCTCGACGTAGAACAAGTTCTTATCTTTCTCGTCTCGTATCAGTTTTGGTGACGGTGCCTGAGCGGCGTAGCCTTTTTCTTTCAGTGCTGCACTGAGATCGAGCACGCCGGCGCCAACCGCTACGATGTCGCCCTTGATCTTACGTGCAGACTTCATCATGCGAGCCTTGATAGTGGCGGGGTTAATGCCCGGCTCTTCAGAAATCATCAGCACCGCGGCGCCCGAGACAATCGCGGCGGCCATACTGGTACCGGACAGCTCCATGTAGCTGGCTTTGCAGTTGGCTGTCGTGCAGTCAACCACTCGCTCAGGCTGTTCCGTCTCAATCATGTTTTCTTTAGAGCTCGCCGAAATCACGCGGTTACCTGGCGCCAACAAGTCGGGCTTGATGAAGTGATCGTAGAGAGTGGGTCCCTTAGATGAGTATGACGACACAAAGTCATCCAGGAAATTGCTACCGGTGCCACGGTCGGTAACCGATCCAACCGTAATCACATTCGGTGAAATACCGGGGCTGGTGATATAGAAGTTGCCAAGCCGGCCGTAGTTACCCGCTGACGCGATGACCGTGATGCCTTGGTCCACCAGCTTCTCGACGGCGATGACCAGCGGATCGTTCGCAGCCGGACCGTCAACCGATTTACCCATCGAGATGTTCACCACCTTAATACCCGCATCGCTCGCGTAGCTAATCAGCCAATCGAGTGCGGCGAGCAGACGAGAGGTTGAGCCTTTACCTTCATGATCGAGCACACGGAGGTCGAAGATATTCGCAGTCGGGGCAATACCGGCATAGGTTCCGCTGGAATTAATGCCGTTGCCGCCGATGATTCCAGCTACGTGCGTGCCGTGACCCTTAGGATCGCGGTTCGATTTCACCGCATTCGGTCCTTCGCTGTACTTGGTGTTCACCTCATGGCTATACAGCTCATCGCAGTAGACATTGAGAGTGTGAATGTTGCCGCCCCACGAAGCAGTCGACTCGCGTCCAAAGCCGAGGGTGAACGGCGCATTGCGATCCCACTTGTTGATCGTATCGTTCATCGTCACAGTGGACGCCAGATTGCCGTTCAAGTAGAGCTTCACCGTACGATGATTCACCGTTGCGACGAGGTGCATCGTCGCGCCTTCAGGCAGCGTGGTATGTACGGCAGCTTCGTGCTGATAACCACTGCCATCAGTGACAACAAACACGTAGCCAAGTGACGTTTCACGCAGCTCGAAGTTCATCTTGCTCGAGCTCGATGACGCGAAGATCACTTGATCGTCTGCTGGGTTGCGCAACGCCTGATAAAAACCGTTGGGGCTGTGCTTACCGTACGTGTGCATGTACGGCTGTGTGTTGCTAAAGCCCGGGCTATCGACCCATGCTTCCAGCGTAAAGCGGCGGATCAACGCGCACTGGTTGATGACCTCACCGTAGCCGGCTACCGACATAAAGCCACCGCCACGAATCGACATGCTTTGATCATGCCAGTCAATTAGCGGTCCGTTTACCTGCACCGGCACGCTCTGATCGGAGATCACTGCCAGTTCATTCAGACCGGAATTGTCAGTGATTGAGTACTTGTAGCTGCTCTTCGACGGAAAGCGCCAGCGCGTCTTGCGATAAATTTTCTTAAGGCGGACACGCTTACCTTTGTCGTTGATCAGGTGTACGACGACATCCTGTGACCAGTTGTTTTGTAGGTCGAGCTCGGTGACGATGCCATCTTCGGTCGAACGCATCACCGACGAGGGAATCGACTCAGGGTGCTTACCAGCAGTGCTGTGCAGGTAAGTCATGTGCGCCGACGCCGTTGGTTTGATCGCACGATCAAACACCGTGGTGCCGCCGTCTTCGTCAAAAATATAGCTCAGCGTAATCTTGCGGTCGATCTTAATCGCGCTCCAGTCGGTAAACGGCACAGCGAAGTTGATGTGTCGATCCACGTTGAGGTCATCATGTTCTGCCACACCTGAATCGAGCACGGCCACGCCCACCGAGCTACTGACCGGCATATCAATGCCCGTTGCTTCTTTCGGGTGGTTCATCGTGCCTTTGGATGCCGTGGAGGAAAACAGAATCTCCTCATCCGCGCTCGCTTGCTTAGCGCCAACGAGGCTTGCAATTTGAGGGGCCACATGGGAAGGCACGCGCACTGTGCTCAACGGCATGTGGTGGTACTGCTGCACAATCTGGCCGTCAACCGCCTCAAGCTTGGCGCTTAGGTTTGCGCGATCTTCAAGACGCTCAAACTCTAGAATCACGCTTTCGTATCCTTCGGGCATCGGGGCCGTCCAGGCGAGCGACTGAGTAACGCCTTCTGCACCACTATCACGCGCGGAGTCTTCCAACGCGTCGCTAATATCATCTTCACGCCACAAACGATCGGCAACCGCTGGCAGCGGGATGTATTCCGGCTGATAACTGGTCGGATCGACGGGCTTTGCCGCAGCGGCGGGTTCAATATAGTCCAGCTCCACAGCGTCATTGGCCATCTTCTGAACATGCGCCTCGCTAAAAGGCTCAACAGTTAAGACCGAATCAACCAAAGCAGCGTGTTCAGCGCTTGGCGAGACAGTCGCCTGCTGAATATCACTGGATTTAAAATGCATGAGCGCCAAAGCGCAGAGCGCGAGCAGAGCGAGTGACGTTACTTTTTTCGATACAACCATGTGCGCGATTCCATGTGGGTTTAACTAAACGAAAGCGCCCTCCTTTGGGCACATAGCAATACTGCGAGAAACCACTAATTTTTGTCGTGTCCATTTTCACAAATACATGACGTGATCAATGTCGATCAGAGTACTTATGTTGGCTCGACGCACTTATGTGAAGAGTCTTTCGTATTAAGTAACGAACGGAAGCGGCATGAAGTCACTTGGAATCGCGTATACTCCCGTTATCGAATAAAAGGCACGTTATTATGAATATCGACAAAGTCAGCATTGGCCATCATCCGCCCGATGACATCAACGTCATTATTGAGGTGCCACTGGGTGGCGAACCCATTAAATATGAGCTCGACAAAGAAAGCGGGGCACTGGTCGTCGATCGATTTCTTTACACCGCCACACAATATCCCTGCAATTATGGTTTTGTGCCGCACACCTTGTCGGACGATGGCGATCCGATTGACGTAATGTGTATTGGCAATCGACCCTTAGTGCCCGGTTGCATTCTTAACGCGCGGCCGGTCGGCGTGTTGATTATGGAAGATGAGGCAGGAATGGACGAAAAGATTATCGCCGTGCCTAGCCAGTCACTCACGAAATACTACGATACTGTGCATTCCTATACGGATTTGCCTGAAATTATGTTGCACCGGATCGCCCATTTTTTTGAACAGTACAAAGCGCTTGAACCGAACAAATGGGTAAAAGTCGTCAAATGGGGAGATGCGGATACCGCACGGCAATATATTCAGCAGTCGATGGATCACTACGCCAACGAGTCATAGCCCAAAGAACACGTTCGAAACGCGAGTAGGCCGACACAATGGTGCTGTTTAACAGTCGACCGACGGCGGCTGCCTTTTTCGACTGAATGCACCGCGTCTGTGTCGCGCCAACGAGACATAAAAAACCCGGCTCCATGGCCGGGTTTTTGTGGGTATCGAGATAACTCCTATTTATTCCACATTATCATGTAGTGATGTTCAACGATTTCGTCGTTTACCACCCCTTTGATTTCATGGATGAGCACCCCTCGGTTACTGTCGGTCAGATCGCCGATCACGTACAAGATCGACACCTTACCTTTGTCGTCTTTGCGCTCCGTGGACCACAGCCGGCCCCGCCACGCCAACGACGTGTCGTCGCCCAATTGACCTTTGGCTTCGATACTTCGGCTCAGGTTGCCGAAACTGGTGATCAGCGTATCCGATACACTTTCGTATAGCAGGCTATCAAAAGGCGGTTCATCCGGTAGGCCGGTGATCTTCAACACGTCATCTTCACGCCAACTGAAAGCCAAACGGGTGCCGCCTGATGGGGTAAGCCGCTTCTGATCTTCGCCGCCTAAAAGTTGTTGGTATTGGGACTCGGTAAGACCCATATTAGGGTGGTACGGGATGCGCTGCCCAGGCGCGAGGGACTTTGAGTATTCATTGAACCACTCAGCATTCTTCGCCAGGTTTTCAGATAGCGTATCGGTCAACGTCCGGATTTCTGGTGTGTACAGAATTTTTTGAATCTGCGCATCCACAGCGCCAGGCGCCGTGACGTAGCCCTTCAGCTTGCCTAGATACGGATCCGCCAAGACGCCCGCGGTCAGCGATAGGGCAGCCATCGCGCCAAACAATCTTGAAAATGTGCTCACTCTTTCACCCCGCTACAGCCTCACGCAGTTTGAACATCAACCGGTCGATTGGTTCCGATTGGCGCTGTGGCTCTTTTTCTTCACATTTTGCGCTTAAAGTACCACTCGCAGCGTGGAATCGTCACTATCGTCGAGGCCTAATCGTCCGAAACCGTCGATTTTACGGCCAAAAATGACGGGCGTGCCGATTGGGTCGATGCACGCCATCCAATGTTGGCCCTCAACAGTGCGCCGGAATCGAACGCCGACGACGAGCAACCTTCGGTGTTGATCAGCCGGTCGAACCGAGCGCCAAGACAGCGCGAACGATCATAATGCCGAGCGCGATGCTCGATACGATGTAAACAACAAAACGCGCCATCACCACATTCACCGTACACTGAATGGCACTGTGAATCGCCCGAAGTACGAAAAACACCCAAGCGCAGATCACATGGATCGCGTCGGCCTGTCCGGCCCAAACGAGATACAGAACAATCACGTAAAACAGGATGGGCACCTGAAAAAGATTGTTAAAATTATTCGCCGAATTCTGAACCGATTCGGGCACAACACTCACCATCTTTTGAGGTGTTGCGCCTGCCCGCGCTGGAATATTGTGCTTGAGCATGTAGCCAATGCGGCGGATATACATATAAATCCATACCAACATGGTCAGCATGAGCATGCCAAAGAATGGAATGAGCAATCGTGTTTCGTCCATCAGTATCCCCGTTTACGCCGTGGTGTTAGGCACACGTCGTTGCCACAGTAGCAACCACGCATCCGCGACACGTATCGTAACGTCCAGCCTGCCATTGACCAAGCCCCGTGAACAATAAGCCTGGCCGTGGCTTGTCTCGCTTTCGCGGCTAACGGATCAGGAGTCGTACCGGGTGGCGGGGTCAAACTGCATAACATGGCTGGGTCGTTCAACGCCCGCCATGAGCCTGGGATCGTCTTCGATGGGGCCACTTTTGAGTGAGAGCGGCAGTACACCGGCCCAGATCGGCAGTGCATAATCGTCTTCGTCGTCTGACGGAGCGCCAACGCGAATCTTGGCCGATGCATCATCGATGGCAATCGAGACAATGCTGGTCGCTTTAACTTCTTTGTCGGTGACCGGTCGCAACGCGTCCCAACGGCCTGGGGTAAGATGATCAACAAACCGTTGCATCGCGGCCATCTTGGCGTCAGGTTCGGTGATTTCGATCCCTTTGCCAAAAAGAACCACGGAACGATAGTTCATCGAATGATGGAACGCAGAACGTGCCAGCACCAGTCCATCCAGCAGCGTGACGGCGATACAGACGCTGTGCCCCGCTTCGATATGCTTGAGCATGCGTCCACCTTTCAACCCGTGAAGCAACACGGTATCACCATCGCGGGCGTGGATCGTCGGAATAATATAGGGTTGTCCATCAACCACGAAACTGACGTGACAAATCATCGCTTCGTCGAGAATCGCGTTGACCGTATCGCGCGAATAGTCCGCGCGCTTTGGTAATCGCCGAACAACGTGTCGGTCCTGAGGTTTAGCCATGCCCTGACTCCCCATGTCGCTGTGCATCAGCCAAATACGATCATTTGGCGCCCGAGAACGCTAAGCCTAACGCACTCTGGCCTGGGGGAGATATCACGTTTACTGATCAATCACATCATTTCGCGACTGACCGCCAAACTCGGTCCACTTGTGCGTAGTGATTCTGTTGTGTGCAGTCTGCGGTTTGCGGATCCGTGAATGTCGTCCGCGGTTAGCTGTTCGCCTCAACCACTTTGTTGATTCGCCACTGTTGAATCACCGACAGCACCGTGTTCACCACCCAATACAGCACGAGACCGGCCGGGAAGAACATGAAAAACACAGACATGATGATCGGCATAAACGTCATCACACGAGCCATCGTCGGATCAGGTGGGGCTGGATTGAGCTTGGTTTGCACATACATCGCCACCGCCATGATGAGCGGGAGTATGTAGAGCGGATCACGTGAGGATAAATCCTGAATCCATCCGAAAAATGGGGCCTGTCGCAATTCCACACTCTCGATAAGCACCCAATACAACGCGAGGAATACAGGCATCTGAATCAGAAGCGGCAAACAGCCCGCAGCCGGATTGATCTGCTCTTTCTTATACAACTCCATCATGGCCTTGCTTTGCGCTTGTTTATCATCCTTGTAGCGTTCTTGGATTTGTTTAAGGCGCGGCGCAACCGTACGCATCTTAGCGGTGGAGCGTCCGGCTTTTTCAGCCAGGGGGTAAAACACGATCTTGATCAGGACAGTCAACAGAATGATGGCCAGACCCCAATTACCCACAAACTTAAAGATGGTATTGAGCAGCCAAAACATCGGCGCGGCGATGATCGTTAACGCGTAGTCCACAGACAACGTTAGATTCTCGGCCGTTTCCTCGAGCTGTTCTTGAATCTTTGGCCCAACGAAAAGCTGCTGTGCAAAGTCCAAGCTCGAGCCGGGCGCAACCGTGCGCAGCGGCGCGACGCCACTGATGAGCATGGTGTTGTCGTTCGGTGTACGGGAAGAGTATTTGATCGTTTCGCCAGGTGGTGGAATCGCAGCCGACAGAAAGTGATGCTGCAGGTTCGCAATCCAACCGTTCTCGGCGTCATAACCGAGCGGCTTCTTGAGCAAATCGCCTAAGTCGTATCGCTCGAATGATTCGCCATCGTAAAGTGCTGTCCCCACAAACGAATAGCTGTCTACATCGACAATTGAGCGTTTTGCCCCGCCCGCATTACCTTTTAGCTGTGTGTACTGGGCGCCGGACCAATTGGCGTCGCTGGTATTGGTAACACGGTGCTGTAGACCGATGTTGTAGCGTCCTCGTTTAAATACATAGGTTTTGTCGACATTTACCCCGGTACCTTGCCAGTTAAGGGTCACCTCGAGCGTGTCGTCATTGGCGCCTAATTCATAGCGATTCGAAGCGGTCGTGAACACGCTGTCGTGTGACGGCGCTTCTAAACCTTGGCTTGCGAGCAATCCGGTTTGTAGTGCAGTGACCTGGGGCTGTAGCAGAACCACCAAATCATCCGGTCGATCTTTTTGTTTCGGGTAACCCAGCAACCTTACGTTTCTGAGCGTTCCCCCGGTGGTGTCGATCTCCAGCTCATACACGTCGGTCACGACGGTAATTTTCTGTGTTGCCGTATCGGGCTGTTCGGTGAGCGAGGGACCGACGCTTGTGCTGCTTTCGATTTGGGGTGCGGGCAACGCGCTATCGAGCGTAGGCGGCGCCGTTGCTTGTTCAATGGTCGGTAGTGAGTTGGTGGCGGGCGCCTCGGCGACAACCGGCGCGCGTTGCGGGCCAAAGTCGCGCTGCCAGGCCTGATAAACCAGCAGCCAGATCATGGCCACAGCCATCCAGATCAATACGCGATTATCCATGCGCTTTTTTCTCTTCGGTCGATGTTGATGGAGTTGCTTTAACTGTTGAGCCTGGCGGATCGATTTCCGGAACAAGATCGACGCCGCCTTCATTCAGTGGATGACAGCGGGCGATGCGTTTGATACTCAACCAGGTGCCTTTACCGGCACCGTGTGTCTGAACGGCTTCCGCCGCATAGTGTGAGCAGGTTGGATAAAAACGGCAGCGCGGTGCCAGCATTGGGCTGATCCACTTTTGATACAACGCTATCAACCCCAGTATTACTTTGCGCATTGTGCTTGCACCCGATTCCAGTGTTTGGTCAGACTCTTTAATAAAATGTCATTGGGTTGGGCAGCGGCACCGGCTTTGGCCATAACGATGAAATCGAGTCCAGGATAGTCGTCCGGCAGTGTGCGGAATGACTCCCGCACAAGGCGCTTGAGACGATTGCGCGGCACGGCGTCTCCGGCCGCTTTACGCGATATCGCCAACCCAAGGCGCGGATAGGGTAGTTGATTGAGGCTGGCGAGTACAACAAAAAATTGGTCTCGAGAACGCACATTGCGTTTAAAGACGCGATCGAATTGCACGCCTTTCAGCAATCGCTGCTGACGGGAGAAACGATTCATCGCTAAGGTTGGCCGCACAGAAAACCCTCCACGACAATCATCGCGGGGCGAACAGGGGTAGAGAGAAAGCGAAGGTCTCGCCGCCGTTCCAGCGGATACCGGTGGCGTGGCGCGTGGCCAGCGAGCGCCTTGGTCCGGACGCGACCGCGCGTCACCGCAAGGGCTATTGCGGCGTGAGTCGTTTGCGACCGCGAGCGCGGCGACGTTTAATCACGGCGCGGCCTGCTTTGGTCGCCATGCGGGCACGGAAGCCGTGGGTGCGAGCACGCTTTAGGTTGCTGGGTTGAAATGTGCGTTTCATAGGGCTTCTCGGTGATCGTGTTTTAACGGTTGTTGCGATGCGGTGTCGCCACCGCTGCGAGCCGACGAAGGTTACGCATGGCGACGAAGTGTGTCAATAGGCGCAGCGGCCAATTTGCCTGTGGATAAACCCCGAAACAAGAGTTAGACTCTCGAATCTCCCCCCCTTTCGGTGGAACATAATTACCCGCAACTTTGACCGGGAGACTTAGGTGTCGGCCTCACTTTGGAAACGCTGCATTGAAGAACTCGAATCTGAGCTCTCCGAACAGCAATTAAACACCTGGATTCGTCCCCTGCAAGCCGTCGAGGAAGATGGCGTGTTGCGTTTGTTTGCGCCTAATGACTATGTTGTTGATTGGCTTAACAATAATTTTAAGGGTCAGATTGCACGAGCCGCGTCGGAAGCATCCGATCACGCGCTTGAACAAGTCATAATCCAGGTCGGTAGTCGTCAACCAGAACCCACACCGACCAAGACCCGGCCCCCGAACTTAACTGCCATCGCGCCTCGGCTCGGTTCTAAGCTGAAGGCGGATTTTACCTTTGACACATTCGTTGAAGGCAAAAGCAATCAATTTGCAAAAGCGGCCGCCCTGCAGGTTGGCGAGAACCCAGGAACGACCTATAACCCTCTTTTCATCTATGGAGGTGTCGGGCTGGGTAAGACCCACCTGATGCAGAGTGTTGGCAACATGATTGTGCAGCGCAACAGCAACGCGAAAGTGGCCTATGTGCATTCTGAACGGTTCGTGGGAGACATGGTTCGCGCACTGCAGCACAACACGATCAACGATTTCAAACGAGCCTACCGCTCCGTTGATGCGTTACTTATTGATGATATTCAGTTTTTTGCCGGAAAAGACCGCAGCCAAGAAGAGCTGTTTCACACCTTCAACGCCCTTTTGGAAGGCGATCAGCAAATCATTCTGACCTGCGACCGCTATCCCAAGGAGGTGGACGGGTTGGAAGAGCGGCTGAAATCGCGATTCGGCTGGGGTCTAACGGTGGCGGTTGAGCCACCCGAACTCGAAACGCTCGTAGCCATTTTGTGCAGCAAGGCGCAAAGCGTCGATGTTGAGTTACCCGATGACGTCGCGTTTTTCATGGCGAAACTGATCCGATCCAATGTGCGAGAGCTCGAAGGCGGTCTGCGTCGAGTGATGGCAAATGCCCGCTTCACGGGCCGCCCAATCACGGTCGACTTTGCCAAAGAAGTCTTGCGCGATCTGGTCGCTCTCCAAGACAAGTTGGTGACGATCGATAACATCAAACGCACCGTGGCTGAGTACTACAAAATTCGAGTATCGGACTTGCTGTCGAAACGGCGGAGTCGATCCATTACTCGACCACGTCAAGTTGCCATGTCGCTGGCCAAAGAGCTCACCAATCACAGCTTGCCTGAAATTGGGGACGCGTTTGGTGGTCGAGACCACACAACGGTCATCCACGCTCGGCGAAAAATTGCGGAGCTGCGTGAAACCGATAGCCGTATTCAGGAAGACTACCAAAACCTGTTGAGAACACTAACAGGATGATGTGGATAAAGTGTGCGTGAAAACAAAGCGTTTTTTATGCACGAGTTATCCCCAGGCAATACCGTGATAATACATTGGTTAACGCAGCTGAAAAATCGCTGTAAGACATTGTATTAGATACAGAAATTTTAGTTATTCAGGGCCAACAAGGTCCCTAATAATAGTAATAAAAGTATTTAAAAACATTTTTTGAAAGGCACACAAATGAAGTTTACTGCGCCAAGAGAAGTGCTGTTGAAGCCATTACAGACTGTTGTCGGTGTTGTGGAGCGTCGGCAAACAATGCCGGTTCTGGCTAACTTTTATTTATCAGCGAGTGGTTCAACGTTATCTGTTGTTGCCACTGACTTAGAAGTTGAGTTGATGGCGACGGCGGATGTGAACGTTGATAAAGAAGGCGATATCACTGTTCCCGGCAGAAAGTTTTTGGACATATGCAAGGCGTTACCAGATGGCGCGAAGATTACCGTATCTCAATCGGGCGAGCGCGTGGTGGTACGCAGTGGCAAGAGTCGCTTTACGTTTTCGACGCTACCGGCCGATGAGTTTCCGATCATTGAAGGTGTGGGTGGGCAGCAAACAATCGAAATCGCTCAGAATGATTTGAGGCGACTGTTAGAGAAGACACAGTTTGCGATGGCGAACCAGGATGTTCGTTATTACTTGAACGGATTATTGTTGGAGCTCGGCAACCAGCGAGTTCGCGCGGTGGCGACAGATGGGCATCGCTTAGCGTTGTGCGATGTGGAGCTCGAGCACGGCGGAAACGTCGATAAACAAGTAATCGTTCCTCGTAAAGGCGTGCTCGAGTTATTCCGCATGCTCGAAGAGGGGCCCATTCGACTCACGATTGGCGATAACCATTTGCGAGCGGAGTTCGATGGCACACGGTTCACATCCAAACTCATCGATGGCCGTTTCCCCGATTACAAGCGCGTCATTCCGAAGAAATCCGACTCTGTTATTGGCACGGAACGCGCGGTGCTGCGGGCGTCACTACAGCGCACAGCGATTTTGTCCAACGAAAAATACCGCGGTATTCGGCTGAACATTAAAGAAAATACCGTTTTAATTCAAGCACATAACCCTGAACAAGAAGAAGCAGAGGAAGAAGTGGGCGTCGAATACGCCGGTAACGAAATGGAAATAGGGTTTAACGTGAATTACTTGTTGGACGCCTTGGGTGCCATCGACAATGATGACGTTGAGATCCAGGTGACGGACGCGAACAGCAGCTGCATCATCAAGGATCCGAAGAAGCAAGAATGCACGTACGTCGTCATGCCAATGCGCCTGTAAACGAGCCTCCGCCCCATGGCGGTCACACACCTAACGATTCAACACTTCCGTTGCATTGCGGAAGCATCGCTCCCCTTCCATGAGCATGAAAACCTAATCGTCGGACGCAACGCCTCAGGCAAAACCACTTTGCTTGAGGCGTTGTTCTATCTTGGCCACGGTCGCTCCTTCCGCGGCACTCCCTCGCGCGGACTGGTCCAAGATGGGGAAAAGTCGTTGACTCTTTTCGCTCGGTTGACTGAACCGGATGGCCAATTGGGGATACAGGCAGGCGCTTCGGGCATGACGGTGAAAATCGATGGCGCGAGAGCGCACAGTCGATCAAGTTTGGTGACTCGACTGCCCGTGCAGGTAATCGAGCCCGGGATCCACAAACTGATTGAAGAAGGCCCAGTTCAACGTCGAGGTTTCTTAGATTGGGGCGTGTTCCACGTGGAACACCTGTTCTATTCCACATGGCGGCGCTACAAGAAGGCGCTTGATCAACGGAATGCTGGGCTTCGGGATCACTTACCCGTGAATCAGGTATCAGTGTGGAATGACACGCTGATTGCCGCGGGCGAAGAGGTCAATTCGCAACGAGAGCGATATCTAGACAAATTGCGCCCATTTTTAGACCAAGCGGGAATGGCTTTATTTGACACGCCTCTGGAGTGTGTTTTTCATCGAGGGTGGGACGCTGAGCAAACGCTGGCTCAAGCAATGGCCAACAATGCAGAGCGAGACGCCCGATTGGCTCGAACCCACGCTGGCCCCCACCGCGCGGACATCCGGGTTCGCTTCGGTGATCGGTTGGCGCGAGCGAGGGTATCACGCGGTCAGCAAAAGTTACTGGCAGCGGGTCTGGTGCTTGCCCAGCTGGCTATGTTTGAAAAGGAATTGGGAAAGCCTGCCGTTCTGCTAATCGATGATCCGGCGGCAGAGTTAGACCGACACAGTCTAAAGCGCTTGTTAAACTACGCGCGAACGATACCGGCACAACGGTTTATTACCGCGTTGGAAGAACCCCTAATCGACGCCGATAACGGTGCGTCGGTGTTCCACGTGGAACGTGGCGAGGTTGAAAAAATGGTATAATCACCCGTTGCTTTTTTGGGGTGATTTCATGTCCGACGACAGTCGTTACGACGCCAGTAATATCAAGGTCCTAGAGGGATTGGACGCCGTTCGAAAACGGCCTGGAATGTACATCGGTGACACGGATGATGGCACTGGTTTGCACCATATGGTCTTTGAGGTTGTCGACAATTCGATCGACGAAGCGCTGGCCGGCCACTGCTCGAAAATCATCGTCACGATTCATGCTGATGAGTCCGTGAGTGTGAGCGATGACGGTCGCGGCATCCCCACCGGGAATCACCCTACAGAAAATCGTTCTGCCGCCGAAGTCATCATGACGGTTCTGCACGCGGGGGGTAAATTCGACGACAACTCATACAAAGTATCCGGTGGTCTCCACGGCGTAGGCGTATCAGTGGTCAATGCGCTCTCGGAACATCTCGAGCTCACTATTCGGCGTAACGGCAAGCTGTACCATCAGGAGTACCGGCATGGTGAGCCGGTGGCGCCACTGACAGAAATGGGTGACGCCGAGTCGACGGGTACCACCATACAGTTCAAACCCAGCCCCGAAACATTCTCCAATATTGATTTCCATTACGATGTGCTCGCCAAACGTCTACGAGAGCTTTCGTTTTTGAATTCGGGTGTTTGCATCGAGCTGATCGATGAGCGCGAAGATTTAAAGGATGTCTTTGAATATGAAGGAGGAATTCGCGCGTTTGTTGAACACCTCAACCGCAATAAAACACCTGTGCACCCGTCTGTTTTCCATTTCGTTGCTGACAAAGACGATGTGGTGGTGGAAGTCGCCATGCAGTGGAATGACGCCTATCAAGAAAATATGTTCTGCTACACAAACAACATTCCTCAACGGGATGGTGGCACACACCTGTCTGGCTTTCGCAGCGCGCTGACACGCACACTCAATCACTACATGGATGAGCAGGGCCTGGCGAAAAAAGAAAAGGTCAGTATGAGCGGCGACGACGCGCGTGAAGGACTCACCGCGGTTTTATCCGTCAAAGTGCCGGACCCAAAATTTTCGTCACAAACGAAAGATAAGCTCGTGTCATCGGAAGTCAAAGGCATTGTCGAATCCGCGATGGGCGAACTACTCGCCGACTTCCTACTTGAAAACCCGTTGGAAGCCAAAGCGGTCGTGCAAAAAATTATTGATGCCTCGCGCGCGCGCGAAGCCGCTCGAAAAGCGCGTGAAATGACTCGACGCAAGGGCGCGTTGGATATTGCTGGGTTACCGGGCAAGCTTGCTGATTGCCAGGAAAAAGATCCTGCCAAATCCGAACTCTTTTTGGTTGAGGGTGATTCCGCCGGGGGCTCGGCTAAACAGGGACGAGATCGACGGACCCAGGCTATCCTGCCGCTTAAGGGTAAAATCCTGAATGTTGAAAAGGCACGATTCGATAAAATGCTGTCTTCGGCAGAAGTTGGCACGCTGATAACGGCGCTAGGTTGTGGAATCGGTCGCGACGATTTTGATCCCGACAAATTGCGTTACCACAAGATCATTATCATGACTGATGCCGATGTGGATGGTTCGCACATCCGTACGCTATTGCTCACGTTTTTCTATCGTCAGATGCCAGCGCTCATCGAACGCGGCCATGTGTTTATTGCCCAACCACCGTTGTATAAGGTTAAAAAAGGCAAGCAAGAGCACTACGTGAAAGACGATAACGAACTCAATGACTACTTACTTAACCTCGCACTCGATAACGCCGCGCTGTATGTTAATGACAGCGCGCCAGCATTGCGGGGTGAAGCACTCGAAAAACTATCTCGAAAATTTGTGCGCGTACAAGGCCTCATCGAACGCTTAACTCGTCGTTACGACGAACACTTTTTGCGTCGACTTATTTACTCTCCTGAAGTCACCGCTGATCAGCTTAACAACTCAACCAAAATGACCGCTTGGCTCGATGACATCATCGAAGCACTCGATGGTAATGATGACAGTTCGGCTCGCTACACCGCCCAGTTGGTCTCACGAGAAAACAGTGACGGGTTCGTTATTGAATTAGTTCGACGCTACCACGGTGTCTCAACGACACGACGAATTTCAAAGGAATTCTTTGAGTCGAAAGATTACGCGGCGATTGCAGATCTGGGCCGAGACTTAACTGGCCTGATTGGCGACAGTGCGCGTGTGGAACGAGGGGAAAAATCCATCGCTGTTGATAACTTCCGTGATGCGGTGAATTGGTTGATGACCGAGTCTAAGCGCGGCCAGGCGATATCCCGATATAAAGGTTTGGGTGAAATGAATCCGGAACAACTGTGGGAAACCACCGTTAATCCAGAGAACCGACGGCTGATGCAAGTGCGCATCGAGGATGTGGTATCGGCCGATGAGATCTTCACCACGCTCATGGGCGATCATGTCGAACCGCGGCGTGACTTTATCGAAAAGAACGCACTACTGGCTGCTAATATCGATATCTGATTGTTTTTACATTCTTTTTTCGACATTTTGATTGATGTTGAATTCTGCCACGATATGCCCAATTGTGGCCAATTATGGCAGCCGAAAAACTCGCGTTATTGCTTGATTTTCCCCAAGGTTTCTCGCACTGTGGGGTCGAATTCAGTGTGTAATTCCAAAGGAAAAGACCAATGCTGAGCAGCCGACGAGTAGGTATCGACGCGATGGGTTTCAGTGGCGCCCAGTGCTACATCGACATGGTTGATCTGGCCAAAGCGCGCGGTGTTGACCCAGCCAAATTCACGGTAGGAATCGGTCAAAAGCAAATGGCCGTGGCAACACCCTGCGAAGACACCGTCAGCATGGCCGCGCTTGCCGCGCGCACTGCACTGAATGCGTTCGACATCGATCCCGCCGACATCGGCACGTTGATTATTGGTACCGAAACCGGAATCGATCACAGCAAACCCGCTTCTGTCTATGTGCATGAATTGCTTGGACTGCCGGCCAACTGTCGCCAGTTTGAAACCAAACACGCGTGTTATGGCGCCACAGCTGGGCTCACCAGTGCCGCTGACTGGATTCTGTCCGGACGCGCTCGAGGCCGCAAGGCGTTAATCATCGCATCGGACATCGCGCGATACGGCATAGGTACACCGGGCGAACCCACTCAAGGCGCCGGGGCGGTTGCCATGGTGGTCAGCGAAAATCCCCGTTTGTTTGAATTGGAGATGAACTGTGTGGGGGATTATTCCTCTCAAGTCATGGATTTTTGGCGACCGCTCTATTCAAAATACGCGTTCGCAGACGGACACTATTCCATTGATTGTTATCTGGACGCATTGAAGCACGCCTATGACGATGCACGTGGCGTGGCTGATGACACAACGCGTTTTGATGCCACCAATTTAGCGGCCTGCTTTTATCATGTGCCTTTTGTCAAAATGGCTCGAAAAGCGCACACCTGCTTTTTGGAACAACACTTGGGTCGAAAACTCGATTTGAGCGAAGCTGAAGATAAAACGTTTTTTACCGAATCCTATGGTCAGCTCGTCGCGCCTTGGCTTTCGGTCAATGCGCAGGTGGGCAATATCTACACCGGCTCATTGTTTCTATCGATGATCGATTTTATCTCTCAGAAGAATCGCGAACTTGAAGGCCAAGACATCAGCCTATTTTCATATGGCAGCGGATGTGGCGCGTCGTATATGCTGGCTCGCGTCGCGGACGGTGCCATGGACTACGCCGATGCCATAAACCCGCGGCCAGATCTGGAACACCGAACCAAACTGTCGGTTGATGAGTATGAACACATTATCGCGCTCGCTGAAGAAATTGATATGAATGATGGCTTGGCGCCGGATCCCGCTACCTGGCAGCTTAAGGGCGATATTTTTTACTTGGGCACACATAATCATAGTCGACAATACGGCCCCCGCAGTCGACACAGTCAGCTCCAGCGTGTGAGCTAACCCGAGGGAGCGCATCACAAGCTCACTCAAAGTGTTGGGCAAACTACCCACGTTCACAGCGCTGGCATCCAATCGCCTGCGAGTTCGTAGCGCAAGCGAGAGTGCCCTACTCGAACTATCATCGACCTCGCCAAGGCTCTTTAGCCCACGAAATGCTGCAGCAACAGTGCAGCATTTTTGGACGGGAATCGGTGTTCTAAAGTAACGAAACCTGCTTTGTTGTGGCGCAGATATCCTGTCGCCTTGATATCCTTGGCGTTCGCCGAACATTTTGATGCCAACCGCCCCACTTGTCGGTTAGGATGATGACAGCCTAAACACTCGCCATGGCGGCAAACAAAAACGACTCCCGCTACCACACCCTTGGTCAGCCCGAGCCACCGTCCAAGAGTAATGACATTGAGCGGCTCTGCCGCAATCGGTAAACGCAGTGCAACGACATGGAATGTTAAGTCAATGGATTGCCCGCGCCGGCCATTACGGTCAGACTGGCGCGACGCGAATCAATGCCCTGGACGGTTGGCGAGGCATTGCGATTGCCATTGTCCTGCTCTCTCATTTCGGTACCTTTGCTTACTTCCTACCGTTTGAACGCGTGGTGCTCGGACGCATGGGTGTCGACTTCTTTTTCGTGCTGTCGGGCCTGCTCATGTCGAATATTCTATTCGTCAAGCGCACACCGCTTAAGGTGTTCTACCAACGGCGTATCAGCCGTATATTTCCGGTGTTCATCGTGTTTGTAACGGTGATCTATGGGATGGGTTGGTGGCTGGGCAAACAGGAGGCTGGCAATTATCTGTCGACGTTGACGTTTTTGAGAAGCTATATCCCCGCCGAGCCAAGCATCTGGCGCACCGATCTGCCGGTTGCTCATATCTGGTCGCTCAACGTTGAAGAGCACTGCTACATTTTATTGAGTCTGATCACGCTGATCGGTGCGCTCCGTTACCGAGAATATCTCGTGCTGTTCATGATCGCATTTGCGTCGATTGCGCTGCGTTATCTTTACATTCGATTTCCGGAATGGACAACGGATGAATTTGGCTTGCGCACCGAGACCGCGGCCGCGCATCTAATGCTCTCTGCGGGTTATTTTTTGATTCGCGATCGGATGGCACCGCATGTCCCGTCGTGGCTGCCCGTGTTGGCGCTTATGGGCGGCATCGCCTGTTATTCCTTGTATGCGCCATGGTTTGCAAGTTGGGCGGTAGCGCCTTTTGCGTTTGCCTTTGCGGTGAATCATCTAGAACAGGCGCCCCGCTGGTTTAACGCGATGCTCTCGTTTCGGCCGCTTCAACTTCTGGGCATCTGGTCCTATTCGATCTACTTATGGCAAGAACCGTTTTACCGTGCATCCGAAACCGGTTTGCTGTCTTTTCCGGGCCAATCGCTGGTGTTTTTGGCCGGCGCGTTCGTGGTGGGACTGGTGTCGTTTTACGCGTTGGAGAACCCGGTGCGTCGCTTTCTGAACGACCGATACAGCGGCGTGACGGGTTGATCGTTCCAGGCCGTGCTGATTGCATTATAACCAGTCTAACTCGCTCTTTTTTCATCGTTTTTTCGAGAAATATTGACGGAATCGTGCAAAAAATCATGCCTTGCGTATAATCCGGCTCCTAATCTGGCCAATGCGTATAAAAATTTAACAGTTTGAGACCCACGTCGTAGGCAGAAATGACGGAAAACGCCACAGTACATCGCTATTAAGAACGAACCGCCCGAGCCAAGCGGAACCGCATCATGACAACAGACACTTCACATAACGGACAGGCCCTGCCTTTCCGTCGCGTGTACACGGGAATGCCCGTGTATAACGGTGAGAAGTATCTGGAAGAAAGCATCGTTAGCAACCTTTCCCAGACGTTCGACGATTTTGGCTTAATTATCGCCGACAATGCGTCAACCGATCGAACGGCTGACATTTGCCGGGACTACGCCAACCAGGATGAGCGCGTGGTGTATGTACGCAACCCTCAAAACGTGGGCGCTGCTGGCAACTATGCGAAGTGCTTTACGCCGGCGAACAGCGACTACTTTCGATGGTCGAACGCGGACGATTTGATCGAACCCATGTACATCGCTGAGTGTGTTGAGGTGCTTGATCAACACCCGGACGTGGTATTGGCCTATGGCGGCACCCGACTGATCGACGGCGAAGGTCAGTGGCTGGAAGATTACAAAGACAATTTGCACCTCGACCAAAACAGCGCCGCCGAGCGGTTTATCGAATGTCGACAGCGTACCGGGTTGAGTAATGTGCTCTATGGTTTGATGCGACGGGACGCTCTGTCGCAAACCGCGCTTTTTGGCAACTTTGTGGCCTCGGATATGAATCTGATTGCTGAACTCACGCTCTACGGTAAGTACTTCGAAATGCCGGAGACGCGCTTCAGCCGGCGTATGCATGATTTGTCGAGTAGCCACGATCGCTCGGACGAAAACCTTCAGCGCAATTTCTGGGATCCCTCCAAACAGCGACTACTAATGCAGTCGTGGCGAGGCTTGATGGCGTATTACAACGCGGCGAAACGGGCGCCCATTCCGACTGGGGACCGACGAAAGATTTATCAATATCTGACTAAAACCATGTACTGGACAAAAGGCGAATTATTCGCCGAACTGGCTAATTATATGCGTTTTGGTCTTTTGCGAAGCTCATAAAGGACAACACATGAAAGTTTTGGTTACTGGACATCGTGGATTTATTGGCACAAACCTTGTGCCGATCCTGACCAAAGAAGGCTACGACGTGGTCGGCCTTGATACCGACTTGTATCGGTATTGTACCTACGGTGATGCGCCCGATTCGATAGCGACAATCAACAAAGACGTGCGCGACGTCGAACCGGATGATCTCAAAGGTGTAGACGCGATCGTGCATTTGGCTGCGCTGTCCAACGACCCGCTTGGCAACATTAATCCGGATCTGACGTACGATATCAATCACAAGGCGTCGGTGCGCATCGCTGAAATTGCGCGCGAGGTTGGCGTTAAGCGGTTCTTGTTCGCGTCAAGCTGCAGCATGTACGGTAAGGCTGGGGATGATGACGTACTGGATGAGACGGCCAATTTTAATCCTGTGACGGCCTACGCCAAATCTAAAGTCTATGTCGAACGCGATGTCGCGCCGATGGCGACCGATGCGTTTAGTCCGGTTTTCTTACGCAATGCGACCGCTTACGGCGTGTCTCCCCGCATTCGCTTTGATCTAGTGATTAATAATCTGACGGCCTGGGCATACACCACAGGAAAGATTCTCATGAAAAGTGACGGTACACCCTGGCGACCGCTTGTTCATATCGACGACATTTGTCAGGCGGTAGTCTGTGCGCTCAAAGCACCGCGTGAGGATGTGCATGGGCTGCAGGTCAACGTGGGGTCGAACAACGAAAATTACCAAATGCGTGATTTGGCCAACTATGTTCATGAGATTGTGCCTAATTGCGAAATTGAAGTTGCAGACGGCGCTGGCCCCGACAAACGCAGTTATCGCGTTAACTTCGACAAGATTGGTAAAGTGTTTCCAACGTTTAAAACCACGTGGACGGCACGTGAGGGTGTGCAGCAGTGCTACGACTCTTATGTGCAGCATGGCCTCAATAAAGACGATTATGAAGGTATCCGCTACAAGCGCATTGCCCACATTATGAATTTGATCGAGGAAAACAAACTCGATAAAAACCTGCGCTGGCAGAGTTAGCGGAGCTGCGATTATGAAGTTTACCGAAACCAGCGTCGCTGGCGCCTATGTGTTGGATGTGAATCGCATTGGCGACGACCGTGGCTATTTCGGACGTCTTTGGTGCGAAAAAGAACTCAAAGACATGGGTCTGGTAGACACGATTAGGCAGTCAAACATCGGCTTTAGCCCTAAGGCTGGCACGCTACGGGGACTGCACTATCAAACGCCGCCTCACGAAGAAGTTAAAATCGTGCGCTGCACCCGTGGTGCGGTGTGGGATGTGGTCGTAGATTTACGACCAGATTCGCCGACCTTTAAGCAGTGGTTTGGCCTCGAACTTAACCCCGATAACGCGTCGATGTTGTATGTACCCGAAGGTTGTGCGACCGGTTACTTGACGCTCGAAGACAACAGCGAGATCTACTACAACACCTCGGCAATGTACGCGCCCGAGCACGCTACTGGCGTACGCCACGATGATCCAGCGTTTGCGATCGAGTGGCCAGGCGAGGCGAAGGTGATGTCGGATAACGATATCGCATGGCCTGACTTCGTATAGAGATGGCACGCATTCACTCCCACCGTATTTAGCACGTACAGTCTTACCCCACCCCTCGGCGAGTAACGCAAGTGCCCCCAGGGACTGCAAAAGGAATGGTTCATGATTATTGTTGACACACAGATTGCTAAACGCGTTGCTGAAGATCGACCGATTCGGGTCGCTATGTTCGGTGCGGGCTATAGTGCCAAACACATTTGCTCACAAATACTGAGCTCGTTTCCGGCAATCCATCTGGCCGTCATTTCTAACCGTACACTGCAGCATGCGAAAGATACGTATGCCGTTGAGGGCGCTGAAGTAGAAGTGGTTAATTCAGCATCTGAACTCAACACCACCATCGAAAAGCGCCGGTTTGCGGTTACTGACAATCCCGACGCGGTGTTTGAGTGTGATCAGATTGATGCGATCATCGAAACAACAGGCGAAGTTGAGTTTGGTGCGTGGGTGGCGCATAAGTCGATTTTGGCCGGCAAGCACACGGTTGTGCTGAACTGCGAAATGGACGCAACTGTGGGTCCGCTGCTCAAGCATTTGGCGGACCAGCAGGGCGTGATCTACACCAACACCGATGGTGATGAGCCCGGTGTTGCGTCGAACCTCGCGCGATTTGTGAAGACCATTGGTCTTGAAGTCGTGGGTGCCGGCAACTTAAAAGGTTTTTACGACGTTCACCGTACACCTGAAACTCAACGGGAATTTGCCGAAGCCAATAACCAAAAGCCGCATATGATGACCTCGTTCGTCGATGGCACCAAACTATCGATGGAGCTTTCGGTGCTGGGTAATTCGTTAGGGTTTGGCGTGGATAAACGGGGCATGCATGGCGTGGATTGTGATGATGTGCGCACGTGCCTAGCGCATTTCCCGGATGGCGCCTTCACGCCGGGACGTGGGGTGGTTGATTTTCTACTTGGCGCATCCCCCTACACTGGCGCGTTTGTCGTCGGTCATTCCGAACACCCAATGAAACAGGATTATTTAAGGTACTTAAAAATGGGTGACGGACCGTTTTATGTTTTCTATACGCCGTTCCATTTGCCGCAGCTGGAAATTCCAATTACGGTGTCGCGCGCTGTGTTGTGCAATGACGCAACGGTTGCGCCAAAAGGTCGACCATATTGTGAAGCAGCGGCGATTGCTAAAAAAGATCTCAAGCCCGGTGATAAGCTGGATGGCATCGGTGGATATGCCGCCTACGCGCTCATCGATAATTTCGAGACGAGTCTCAAAGAAGGTCTATTACCGATGGGTGTCGCCGAGGGGTGTGTGATGAAGCGCCCGGTGGCAATCGATACCGCCATTACCTATGCCGATGTCGAATTACCCAAAGATCGACAGATCGATCAGATGCGCGAGCAAATGATTAGCACGTTTTTCTAGCGCATTACTGCGTCGAAGATGGACGTGCCTCTCAGGCTGATGGCGTTAGTCGCGCTTACCGAAGCTCGTCACTTTATCCTTCATCTCGAGCAAGCGCGGTACCTTCTTGCTTAAGTTGAGCAAGAGTTTGAGGTCTTTGCGGCTGATACGCTGAAGGTCGTCGGCCCAGTCCGATACTTGTTCCATGAGGTCGTGCATTTCCCGCATGCGATCGCGCTCAAAAGACGGATGGCTGGCCTCGTGTTCCGAGTCGTCCATCAACATCTGTCGAAGCAGTGTCAGGGTGGGTTCCAGCTCACGTTTGCGGCGTTCCTCGAGCAAAATCAGGGCAATATCTAATACATCGCCGGGTGTCGAGAAATAGTCTTTTCTATCACCGGGCAAGTGCTGTGCACGAATCAGATGCCACGCATGTAACTCTTTGATTCCCATGCTGACATTGCTACGAGATAGCCCAAGCTCTTCAGTGATTTGTTCGGCGTTAAGTGGCTGCTCCGACATGTACAGCAGCGCATAAATCTGTCCGACCGTTCGGTTGATGCCCCACCGACTGCCCATTTCGCCAAAGTGCAGTACAAATGCCTGTTTAGAGGGTTCGAGATCTTTCATAGGTATTAGGTTACTGAATTTTCGGTAAATACTGAAGGTGGCGGAATACAGTTGTACGACAATAGACCAACAACCGCAATGGATTGTCAAAACTGTGACTTACGTTTATTTCAGTAATTACCGAAATTATAATATAATCCACAAACCGATTACGCAGTATCGTCTATCCAATCTAGACTGAACATAATGACAACCCGATTCCGCTACCAGACTGCCCTCGCCGTGCTCGCGTGCCTGTCTTTGACCGGTTGCAGCAGTGAATGGCGTTTGTTTGACCCAAAAGGACCGGTTGCCAACGACATCATGTGGCTGACACTGGTGAGTGCCGGCATCATGCTGCTCGTGGTAGTTCCGGTCACAATGATGGGATTTATCTTCTCGTGGCGGTATCGCCGGGGTCAAACGGATCGACCCTACGACCCTTACTGGGAACATTCCAACAAAATTGAAGCAGCCGTATGGGGTATTCCCATCGCGATTATATCGGTGTTGGGCTATCTGACGTTTGTGAGCTCTCACGAACTGGATCCGCGTCGTCCTATTGAATCAGACAAACCGACGATGATCATCCAGGTGGTGGCGCTTCCGTGGAAGTGGCTGTTCATTTACCCCGAAGAAGGTGTCGCAACAGTCAACGAGGTGGCGATGCCAGTCAATCAGCCCGTGCAGTTCTTGATTACCTCTGACGGTGCGATGAACTCATTCTTTATTCCTAACCTCGGTTCTCAGATCTATGCGATGTCGGGCATGGAAAATCGACTGCACTTAATGGCAGATGAGCCAGGTGTCTACGACGGCATGTCGGCTAACTATTCCGGGTTTGGTTTTTCGGGCATGAAATTCAAAACCCATGTACACGAATCTGAGCATGCGTTTGAACAATGGGTCAGTGATGTCAAAACCAGCGACCAGTCCTTGTCGAGTGAATCGTACGAGTTACTCAGAAAAAAAAGTCGCGACGTACCCCCTATGTACTTTTCGTTGGCGAACACGCTGTTATTCAGTGAAATCATTGATCGCTACTCGGGCAGTCTCGGTCAACTATCCAAGAGACGCTTGAGTGGTAGTGATGAAAAAACAGAAGAAGCGTCTGTTGAGAAACCATAATGGCCAAGAATTACGATGAAATAGTGACAGAAGCCCACCCTTTCTGGGGCCGGCTGACATTTGACTCGATTCCCTACGAAGATCCGATTCTGGTCACCACCTTTTTCGTGGCCAGTTTGGGTGGCCTGGCGATTATTGGCGCGGTGCTGTACTTCGGAAAACTCCGCTACCTTTGGGATGAGTGGCTAACCTCTGTGGATCACAAACGCATTGGTATCATGTATATCATCGCCTCCCTACTCATGTTGATCCGCGGTTTTTCCGACGCACTCTTGATGCGCTCTCAACAAGCGGTAGCCGCGGTCGGTGTGTCTGGAGCGGGCTATTTGCCACCGGAACACTACGATCAGATATTCACAGCTCATGGCGTCATCATGATTTTCTTTGTCGCGATGGGGCTGCTGATTGGGTTGATGAACATTGTTGTGCCGTTGCAGATCGGCGCTCGTGATGTGGCTTTTCCCTTTTTGAATTCGCTGAGCTTTTGGCTGTTTGTTTCGGCGGCGCTTCTTCTCAACATTTCACTTTTTGTTGGTGAGTTTGCGGCGACGGGATGGCTCGCGTACCCGCCGCTATCGGGGATTGACTACAGCCCGTGGGTGGGTGTGGACTATTGGCTCTGGGCGCTTCAGATATCCGGCATCGGTACGCTCCTGTCAGGCATTAATTTTATTGTCACCATTTTGCGTATGCGTGCGCCCGGTATGACGTTAATGAAAATGCCCGTGTTTGTGTGGACGTCCCTGTGCGCTAACGCCCTAATTGTTGTTGCATTCCCGATCCTAACCGTGTGCCTAACATTGCTTACGTTAGATCGCTATCTTGGTATGAACTTTTTCACCGCTGATGGCGGCGGCAATCAGATGATGTACGTCAATCTCATCTGGGCGTGGGGACACCCGGAAGTGTATATCCTCATTTTGCCGTGCTTCGGCGTGTTCTCCGAAGTGACCGCGACCTTCAGTCGAAAGCGACTATTTGGCTACAACTCACTCGTGTGGGCAACGGCGGCGATCATGTTGCTGTCATTTGTGGTGTGGCTGCACCATTTCTTTACGATGGGCGGTGGTGCGAACGTCAATGCATTTTTCGGCATCATGACGATGGTCATCGCCATACCCACTGGCGTAAAACTATTCAACTGGCTGTTCACTATGTACAGAGGCCGTGTCGAGTACACATCGGCGATGTGGTGGACGATGGGTTTCTACGCCACCTTTGCACTAGGGGGAATGACCGGCGTCATGATGGCGATACCCGCGATCGACTTTGTTGTACACAACAGTCTTTTTCTTGTGGCGCATTTCCACAACGTGATTGTTGGTGGCGTGGTGTTCGGTTTGTTTGCCGGTGTTGCGTATTGGTTCCCGAAAGCAACTGGCTTCAAACTCGATGAGAAACTCGGCAAATGGGCCGCGGCATTGTGGACAGTGGGCTTCTTTGTCGCGTTCATGCCGCTCTATATCCTCGGATTCATGGGCATGACACGCCGGCTTAACTATTACGATAATCCTGTTTGGAATTTTTGGCTGGTGGTGGCTGCATTTGGTGCGGCGATTATTCTTGTCGGTATTCTTATCCAGTTCTATCAGATATTCGCGAGCATTCGTGACCACCATAAGAACCGCGACCTAACGGGCGATCCATGGGATGGGCGTACACTTGAATGGACAACCAGCTCGCCGCCGCCGTTCTACAATTTTGCAGTGCTCCCTGATATTCGAGATCGCGATCACCTGAGCTATCTCAAAGAACACGGCCTGGAACACCGACCGCCGCCCAATTATGAACCGATTCATATGCCGCGCAATACGTGGGCGGGCTTTGTTATCGGTATGCTCACTATTCCGCTTGGGTTTGCGATGGTGTGGTGGATGTGGTGGCTTGCAGCGATCAGCTTTGTGGCGTTATTCGGCGCGTTTCTTGTTTGGTCATTTAGCGGCAACAAAGACTATTGGGTCAGTGTGGAAGAAATCGAAGCCATTGAAAGCGAACGCTGGCGCCGCTTCCGTCGGGCACGCGGTGAGCGCGATGAGGATTATGAAGCGGTACCCGACAATATGGAGCTGATTGCTTAGGATAAAAGATGAGCAGCAATTTATTAGTCAAACCACCTCTGGATTACACTGGATTCGTTGACAAGGAAAAACACCACGACTACGAGGGCGACACGCTGTTCGGGTTCTGGCTGTATATCTTGTCTGATTGCATATTGTTCGCATCCATCTTTGCCACGTACGCGGTGCTGCGGGCTAATTTTGTCGATGCGCCGCTTGCTGTCGAACTGTTCGATCTCAACTACATTGCGATGGAAACCGCGCTACTGCTGTTCAGTAGTTTTACCTTTGGCATGGCGGTGCTAGGAATGTACGCAAAATCGATACGATCGATGTACGCGTGGTTAGCGGTGACGTTCCTGTTGGGCGCAGGATTTCTTTATCTCGAGGTGATGGAGTTTATTCATCTGAGTCATGAAGGGGCGACGCCCGGGTCAGCGGGCGCGTGGTCGGCCTTTTACGGCCTCATTGGCACGCATGGTTTACATGTGTTTGCTGGCATGCTTTGGATGATTGTTCTCGTCGTTCACTTTGTGCGCGATGGGATCACTCAGTCAAATTCGACTCGTCTTTTGTGCCTGAGCCTGTTCTGGCATTTTCTGGACATCATTTGGATTTGCGTATTTAGCGTCGTGTATCTAATGGAGATGCTCTAATGAATGATCGTGTCTTGCAGGCGGTCAGCGACCACCGTGCCGATGACGACCTCGGTGTAGCGCATGGCAATGTGAAGCAGTACGTGTTGGGTTTGGTGCTGTCCCTCGTGCTCACCGCCATCCCGTTTACGCTGGTCATGTTCTCAGAGTTTCCTAAAGGCCCAATCATTCTCACCATTTTCGTTTGTGCGATTGCTCAGATTCTGGTGCAGCTGGTGTTCTTTTTGCATATGAATGGTGGCTCAGAACAATGGTGGAACACGATGTCGGCGGTGTTTGTTGTGATCCTCGTCGCGATACTTATCGTCGGTTCGATTTGGGTAATGCAATCGATGAATCACAATATGCTGATGGGGCATTAGTCGTGACCAAGACCGAATCAAGACAGACAGCGATGTGGTTACTACCACTCGTCGCATTAATATTTATTGTGGCGTTGTTTGGCTTTTGGATGAGTAATACCAATCAACCATTAGGTGGAGTAGGCAACGCCAACGGCACACTCGGTGGAGAGTTTGAGTTGACCGGCCATCAAGGACCGGTGCGCTTGTCAGACTTCGACGACAAAGTGGTCGTTATCTACTTCGGTTTTTTAGGCTGCACGAACTATTGTGATATTTCGATGCACACACTTAAGTCGGCATTCAATCGATTGCCCGACTCCAATCGCGAATACGTACAGGCGTTAATGATCAATATTGATCCATGGCTTGAGGACATTGATGAACTTGAGCGCTACACCCAGTCATGGCATCCGCAGATCAGCGGACTGATTGGAAGCTTGGAGCAGATCAAGTCGGTAACGCAGCAATATGGGGCATTTTTTGAGCGCACGTCCGGCGGCGAATCGGCGGCCGATGAGGCGACCGATTACCTACATACCTCCCGTTTTTTTATTGTGAATAAACAAGGAGCGCTCGTTGACGCCATGCGCCATAGCACTACGCCCGCTGAACTGGCCGCCCGACTGACGCTGATATTGGATGAGAGTGATGATCAAGGCTAATCGGTTTACCGTAATGCTTGCCGGCGTTTGCTCGTTGGTGGTGTGCATGGGGCTTGGGCGATATGCGTTCACGCCAATGATCCCGGTAATGGGAGAACAAGCGGGTCTCACTGAGAGTGCGGCCGGCTGGCTCGCGGGCTGGGGTTACATTGGCTATCTCGCCGGACTGTTTGTGGTCTGGCTAATCTCCAATACCAAGGTGAAAGATTTCTTCTTTCGTTATGCTCTGTTTGTTGCCGTGATTGCCACCGCGGTCATGGCAACCCATGAGCATATGTTGGTCTGGGGGGCGAGCCGTTTCTTTGCGGGTACGGCGGCGGCGGCCGGATTTTTGTTCGGTGCTGGGCTGATCATCAACTGGCTACACCACAAAGGTCACCCCGTGCGCATGGGCATGTACTTTTGCGGCTTGGGTCTTGGCATCGTTCTAAGTGGACTGACCACCGAAATTCTGGTCTCGGTGTTTGACCTGCATTATCGACTTATGTGGGTAGTGATGGCTGTGGCGGCGTTCATCCCATTGGCATTAGCCCAGTTTCTTATGCCCCTTCCTCATTATGAGCAAGAGGATACCGGCAACACCACCGTTGAGCAGAATGAGCAACTCATTCCTTCCGTGCGTTGGGTATGGCTGTTGCAAGCGGCCTATTTCTGCGCCGGCTTTAGTAACACGATGAACGCGACGTTTACGTCGTTAATTGCCGAGCTACAGCCACTGCCTGATTTCGGTGCAAAAGCCTGGTTGTTTGTTGGATTGGCGGCGACGCCGGCGCCGCTAATTTGGGAAGCGTTGGCGCGCCGTATTAGCTATCTTGATGCGCTGCTGGCGGCGTTTTTTCTCAATGCGGTCGGCAACTTGATCATGATCGGTGTGCCCACCCTCACTGGCACAATTGTCGCCTCGCTCCTATTTGGATTTAGCTTCATGGGCATCGTGTCGCTCACACTGGCGATTGTTGGTCGTCGATATCTGGGCGATGCCAGTCAAATCATGGCGCGATTAACGCTGGGTTACTGTATCGCTCAAATTTTGTCGCCTATTCTGAGCGGCATTGTGGCGGAAAAAACAGGCAGCTTCGCGTTACCCATCATCGTGGTCGCCGGGCTCATGTTTGCTGGGCTTATGCTGCTTCTGTTGCTGCGCCGCGAAGACACGTTCCGCAGCGGCAAACCCTTCTTTGCACGACCGGAGATTTCTGGATAACGGTTGGCGTTAAACCCAAACCTCGCGACGGCCTGATCTAGACAATGCCGACGGGCGCCCTCAATAAACTCGAAGGTCATCGACGGGGCACCGATCCGCGAAGGGTAGCGCGTCCATTTCACGCAACGATCGTTCTCATCCTGTCGTTACTTGCCGATGGGGTCTGATGAACCCGCCCTGTGCATAGTCCTCCACCGTTATCGACCTAGTGAGCGCAATACAGTCTGTGTGCACCGCGTCGATTACCAGCTTATTTGTAGATTCGAATTGGCGTTAAGCACGTCCAATCCTGCCTGCACCACTGTTGCGTGAACGGAACGTTCGATCAAGCACGTGACGAATGTCGAGCGTCAATTCATGGTGCCAGTTACCGGTTTCTAAGAACTTACCGAGATCTTATCGGATGGGTACGCGAAGTTCAGGCGCGCTATGTGTCGTTGCGCTTTAAAAATTTCGTTGCTACCGTGTGAATCATTTTTTCAAGCGATGTAATTGATCAGCGCATGATCGATAAAACAGATTCGAGCCCGTTTCTCGCGGTTTATGTGCGTAATTTCGCGGAGCCTGCCCATGTCAGATGTTGTATTTACGCTCGTGAGTTGTGTCTTTTTTATGGGCATTGTTGCGTATATTTCATGGCGAAAAACGCGCGGTGAGGTCGACACCAAAGACGGCTACTTTCTAGCGGGTCGTGGCTTGACCGGTGTGTTCATCGCAGGTTCTATGCTGCTCACCAATTTGTCTGCGGAACAGTTGATCGGCTTAAATGGCAGCGCGTACGGCTATAATTTGAGTAGCATGGCGTGGGAAGTAACGGCGGCGTTTGCCACTGTTTGCATGGCGCTGATTTTCTTACCTCGCTATTTGGCTGGCGCGTTTACGACGTTGCCTGAGTTTCTTAATAGCCGATTTGACGATTCGGTGCGTCGCATGACGGTTGTCCTCTTCTTGGTGGGTTACGGCCTCATTACCATTCCGTCCGTGCTTTATTCGGGCTCCATCGCAGTGCTAAAGCTCTTCGATGTGCCGACCCTACTTAACGTGAGTTACAGCCAAGGACTGGTTATCACGATCATCTCCATCGGATGTCTTGGGGCGCTATACGCTATATTCGGTGGCCTGCGAGCGGTTGCAGTGTCTGACACGATTAACGGTATTGGCCTGCTCATTATCGGTTTGCTGGTTCCTATATTGGGTTTGATATTGCTTGGAAAGGGCAGCTTTCTCGAGGGACTCAATATCTTAACCACGGTCGATACGCATAAACTCAATGCCATTGGTGGCGCAAACGACCCAACACCGTTTGGCACGCTGTTCACGGGGATGATTTTTGCCAATCTGTTCTACTGGTGTACCAACCAGTATGTGATTCAACGGACTCTTGCCGCGAAGAATCTCGCGGAAGGCCAAAAGGGTGTTCTGATTTCAGGTTATTTTAAAGTAATGGTGCCCTTCATGATGATGATTCCAGGCACTATTGCCTACCATCTCTATGGGCCCGGACTGTCGACGATTGACCTGGCTTTTCCCCAGTTAATCAAAGATGTGTTACCCGTCTACATGGCCGGATTCTTTCTCGCCGTACTGCTCGGCGCAGTATTTAGTTCGTTCAATTCTTTGCTCAATAGCGCAGCGACACTGTTTTGCCTGGATGTTTATGCGCCGCTGAGAAAAGAGCCTCTTTCGGATGGACAGTTGGTTCGGATCGCTAAGATAGCGAGTGTTGTCATTGCGTTGTTTTCGTTTGCCGTTGCGCCACTCTTGCAGTTCGCGCCAGAGGGGCTGTGGCAGATCATCCGAATTTTTACCGGTTTTTATAACATTCCTATTATCGTCATCGTCATTGTTGGACTGTTCACACGTCGAGTGCCGGCCTTAGCGGCGAAATGCGTGATCGTTTTTCATGTCGTGGCCTACGCGATACTTAAATTCCTGCTAGATGATGTGGTGACGCTGCACTTTATTCATCTCTACGCGGTGCTGTTTGTTGTCGAAGTGATCATGATGTTGGCGATTGGACACTGGCGCCCTCGCGCGAATGAATGGACATATACCGTTCAAAGCAAAGTGGATCTGACGCCTTGGCGCTTTGCCATTCCGACCGCTGTGTTGCTGATGTCGTGTGTGGTGATTGTCTACGCGTTGTTCTCCACCATAGGTCTGGTAGGAGGGCAGCTGAGCAAGGCGTTTTACTGGGTTTTGGCCGGGTTGGCGGTGCTTAACGTCGCCTTTTGGTGGCGCTCGGCGGCCGCCCAGAAAATTAGCTGATTGGTAGATTTTCGACAGGATTCCAAGCGCTTACGCTGCGCCGCAATAATGAATGCCAAAAATACAAACGTTTGCATTTTGTCGACAGGCTGGGTAAATATGGAGCCTGCACATCACGCGGAGTCGGTTTGGGCGATCTGCGTGTCGTCGTTTGAGTTTTCTTGCAAATTAAAACCTCGGGAGTTTTTTTATGCGTCAGTCAAACCTGTTTGCCGTTCTTTTCAGCGCAGTGTGTATGTTCTTAACGTCAATTCCAACGACTGTTCATGCGCAAGGAGCGTTAGAAGAAATCATAGTCACAGCACAAAAACGCGAGGAAAGTGTCGCGGATGTACCGGTGGCCGTATCGGTGCTTGGCGGTGACCTCATCGATTCGACGTTTTCGAACAACATGGAAGATCTACAGGCGTTAGTACCGTCGTTGAGTATCCGATCCGGCAATACCACACGCAACAACGCACTCACTGTACGAGGAATCGGTACGATCTCGTTCAGTATCGCAGCGGAACCCAGTGTGTCGACCGTGGTGGATAACGTCGTCTTGGGACGCTCCGGACAAGCTTTTGGTGATTTGTATGATCTCGAGCGGGTGGAGGTGCTGCGCGGGCCCCAGGGAACACTGTTCGGTAAAAACGCGTCAGCCGGCGTTGTGAACATTACCACTCGTCGACCCAGTGACGAACTCGAGGGATACGTCTCCGCTACCTACTACGAAGATAATGAAACACAGATAAAAGCTCGAGTTTCGGGCCCGATAAATGACAATCTGCGCGGAAGCCTCACGTTCATGGATGCCCAGTTTGATGGCTTTATTCAAAACGTGTTCAACAATGAAACGATCAACGGCTACGACAAACGTGGTGTCCGGGGAATGCTCGAATACGACGTAAGCGACAAAACGCAAGTGCTATTCATTTTTGAGGATTACGATGCCGATAATGATTGCTGTGCAGACTTGGAAGCACGTCCAAGTGGCCGCAACCCAGCCTCAGAAGCCGCGCCGAGCGGAACCGGACTCGACTTGAATCAACGCCGTGTGGATCATGATTTTGAAACCCGCACGCTGGATTCAACAACGGCCACGTCCATCCAAGTGGAAACAGAACTTGGCGAACATACGCTCACCTCAATTACCGCTCAACGTTCGTGGGATAACACCGAGTTTCGCGAAGGTGATTTCACGTCCATTGCTGGCGATAGTACCGATCCAGTGTTTGGTGTCCCATTTCAGCTTCATGATATCGGGCCCCAGGAATGGCGCCAGTTTTCACAGGAGCTTCGTCTGTCCTCACCGGTAGGTGGCGCGTTCGATTATCAGGTTGGCTTGTTCTACTGGAATATTGAGTCTGAACGAAATTTTACGCGTGAGGCGAGCTGCCAAAACAATAACGGTCAGCTTGACGCTGCTATCGCCAATCATCTCGACCAAACGCTTGGATTGCCGAATGATCCCGCCGATGTTGCTGCCTTCATCGCGGCGAACAACATCACCTGTAATGCCAATGATATTGTTTCGGCCACCGGTTTTATGGATACCGAGTTTCGAAACTTTGCTGTATTCGGTCAGGGAAACTGGCATTTAAGCGATGCACTTAGCATTCAGTTTGGTTTGCGATACACCAACGACGACGTGTCGTTTAATCATAATCGAGTGAATAATGATGAATTCGGACGACGCGGTGTAGGGGTGCGACCACGCTTTTCAGACGGCAACAATCAAACTGACACCAATCTCTCGGGTTCGACCGATGAAACAGACGTCTCTGGTCGTATCGGCGTACAGTACAAACTGGGCGATTCGCATTTATTCTACGGTACCTTCAGTCAGGGCTACAAAGGTCCCGCATTCAATGTGTTCTACAACATGGATGACGACGATATTAATCCCATTGAATCAGAGACATCTGACTCAATTGAGTTCGGTTATAAATATTCCGCTCCTTGGGGACTGTTGGCGATTGCTCTATACAGCACGGATATCGAGAACTTTCAGGCCAATGACTTCGATGCGTCCGATGGCACAACCATTACCGGATTTACGAACGGTGGCGATGTTGAAACCAGCGGCATTGAAGTTGACTTTATCTACAACCCAACCGACAACTGGTTAATCAGTGGCGGCTTAGCGTCATCCGATGCCGAAAGCACGACCGGCGCGCCCTTACCTTTTGCCCCGGATCTGAAGTATTCCTTGGCCAATCAATATGACTACCCATTAGCTCGTGGCGGCACGCTTCGATTTAACGCCAGCTACATTTATACGGATGAGAAGCTCTCCGGCAATATTGGGCAGGTCGATGAGGTGCCCTTTCTGCTGCCAGACTATGGCATTTTAAACGGCAGCATCGCTTACGTTAGTGAGAACGAAAAACTGTCTGTGTCGTTGATCGGCAAAAACCTCACCGATGAGGCGTATGCCACCACTTTTGCAGGCGACGGATTCCGCTATGTGATTCCACGTGACAGCGATCGTTACTTTGGCGTGAGCGTTCGACTCGACTTCTAGACACGGCGATTGAGGCTCGTCATGGTCCTTGTTTCTAATCCGTCCGCTTAGGTTGGGGACAAGGACCTGTCGAGTCGCGTATTAAGAGTTGAGGAGCCGGGATAGCGACGCATTGCTCGGTAGAACGGCCTTGGATATTCATGAGCAGATTAACGCTGCGAATACCGATTTCTGTCATGGGCCAATTGACGGTCGTCAGGGTAGGTTGAACCAACGCAGCCATGTCAATGTTGTCGTGACCGGCGACCGACATCTGCTCTGGGATCGAGATGCCACGTTCGTGCAGAACGTGAATGAGACTGATTGCGCACACATCGTTCCAGGAAAAAACGGCTGTCGGATTATGCGGGCTATTTAGCAGTTGATCGGCAATTTTTCGTACGCTGTCGGTGGAGCCATCATAGGCAAACAGCAGGTCGGGTTTGAGCGCAATATCAGCTCGCTGCAAAGCACGGTCGTACGCAATGCGTTTCGGTTCCTGGACGAAACCCGAAACACCGGAAACGAACGCGATGCGGCGATGTCCGAGCGCTATGAGATGGTCAACGAGCGCTTCGGATGCTGATATGGTGTTGCAACTTACGCTGTGTTCCGCGTCGTCGCGGTTCACATGAATGACTGGCGTCGATTTGTCGAGTCGCTCATAAAACGACTGTGGACAGCGCGCGATCGGAATTATTAGGCCATCGACGTTGAGTTCGTAGAAGAGTCGAACAGCGTCTCGTTCTGCATCCGGGTCGCCGTCCGTGCTGCGTACGAGTACACGTTGCTGATAGAGCGAAGCTTGGTGTTCGATACCGCGCACCAGGGCGTCAAAAAACGGATTGGTCATATCTGGAATCACAACACCGATCAGATTGCTCTGTCGGGTCAAAAGCGATCGGGCGATAGCGCTGGGCACATAGCCGAGTTCTTCTGCCAAGCCTTCGATGAGCGCTCGAGTGCTGTGCTTGACTCGCGGCGATCCGCCTAGTGCCCGCGTCACGGTAGAGGGATCAACGCCAGCCGCTTTTGCGATATCTTTGATCGTGACTCGTTTGCTAATCGCGGAATTTTTCTTCATGGTCTCGTGAACGTGTGATGATGCGAGAGCGCAGTATGAATCTAACGAAATCCTGGATATAAGAGTAGCTAAGACGCTGATAAATTAAAATACAAACGTTTGTATTTTGAGATTCCCGCACGTATGATCAGTAATTATGACTCGGGTGACTGTATGACGAAACGACAAGAAATCCGCCTGCGGTATTTTGAGGATTTGAAGAGTCAGTCCCATATTTCGCATGACGACCGTTATCTGTACGCGAAGCCTGAACCGAGTCGCACGATCGCTATTATTGGCTGCGGCACCATTGGTCAGGAACACCTAGCGGTCACACATCTTCTCGGGCGAGCGCGGGTTGTGGGTTTATTCGACGAGCAACGACATAGCCTGGAAGTGGCCAGTTGTCTGAACGAAGATTTAACGGGAGACAAACCGACTCATTTCAAATCAATTGAAGAGGCAACGTCGAGTGAGGACGTTGACGCATTTATTATCGCCACGCCCAATCATACCCACCTATCGATCCTCAAACAGGTAATGCAAAGCGGCAAACCCATACTGCTTGAAAAACCGATGGCGACAACGCTGGCGGATGCGGCCGAAACCGTATCTCTGTGCAACGACTATCCGTCCCATGTTCAGGTCGGATTACAGTATCGTTTCAAAGCGGTCTATGCTGAGGCCACAGCAGAAATATTCACCCGACAATCAATCGGGCAAGTCAAGACACTTCAACTTTTTGAACACCGTCCCCCCTTTCTCGACAAAGTGGGTCAGTGGAACAAATTTTCAAAGAACACGGGCGGTACGTTAACTGAGAAATGTTGCCACTATTTCGATTTACTCAATCACTTCGCGTGCAGTCAACCCGATGCGGTCTTCGCCCGTGGCAGTCAAGCAGTCAATTTCAAAGAGTTCGAATACAACGGTGAACAATCCGACATAATGGACAACGCGACAGTCGTGATTGAGTACAAAAATGGTGTGCGGGCGAACTTTGAGCTCAATATGTTTGTGCCCAACTTTCATGAGGAAATGATTGTCTGTGGGGATAGAGGCAGATTGACTACCACTGAGACGTTTAACGTTTTTCAAACTCAGTCAAGTCAGTCGTTGCTCAATATTGAACTCGCTGAAACGGGTCCTTCCCGTCGGGTTGAATTAGGGTATCCATCCTTTATCGAACAAAGCGGCCATCATGGCGCCACGTTCTATGAACACCAGTCTTTTCATGATGCTCTGGACGGTGTTGCGCAGTCTGCGGCAAACGTTGATCAGGGCTTTTGGTCTATTGTCGTCGGCCAAGCTGCCGAAGCGTCGGCTGCTTCTGGCAAGGTTATAAAGATTGACTCGTTTCTCGATTCTATCGATTTATCACATCTTGTTGATGCTTGAGGTTGAGCGTATGGATAGTCCAGCAACAATGAAAGTCGGTCATGGAACCATGCCATGCATTGGCATGGGATTGTGGAAACTCGACAACGCACAAGCGGCGGATGCGGTTTACGAAGCCATCAAGATTGGCTATCGACATTTAGATAGCGCGTGTGACTACGGCAATGAGAAAGAGGTGGGTGCTGGTATCAAGCGCGCACTTGATGAGAAGCTCTGCACAAGAGATGAACTTTGGATAACGTCAAAACTGTGGAACACTGATCATCGCAAAGAGCACGTTCGACCGGCATTGAATCGTACACTCGACGACTTAGGTTTGGACTATCTGGATCTGTATCTGGTGCATTTCCCAATAGCCCTTGAACACGTGCCTCATGACCGGCGCTATCCCGCAGAATGGCTTTTCGACCCTACTGACTCCAATCCCTCAATGAAGATTGATGCGGTGCCTCTTCATCACACGTGGAGTGCGATGGAAGAACTGGTTGCTGACGGGGGCACTCGCAGTATCGGTGTGTGCAATTACTCCTCCGCTTTGATGCACGATTTACTCTCGTATGCGCGCATAAAGCCCGCCATGTTGCAGATTGAATCACACCCCTACTGTACTCAAGAACCACTGCTACGCCTGTGTAAAGAACGAGACATTCCGGTGACGGCCTTTTCACCATTGGGTGCGTTGTCTTACTTACAACTCGATATGGCGTCTCCGCACGAATCCGTACTCAAACAAGAAGTTGTCAAGGCGGCAGCGCTGCGAGTGAATCGATCTGCCGCACAGGTAGTACTGCGGTGGGGTATTCAGCGCGGCACAGCGATTATCCCCAAATCCTCGAAGCCGGCGCGTTTGAAAGAGAACCTTGCTCTGTTTGATTTTGAACTGACTGACAAGGAAATGAGCGAGATATCCGCGCTAAACGCAAACCGTCGTTTCAATGACCCAGGTGTGTTTTGTGAGGCCGCGTTTAACACCTTTCACCCTATATACGATTAACCTGGACGAACTATCATGACCTTTCACGCAGTGACTCAGGCGGTTGAGAAACAACAAGATTACGAATCCGTCTTTCCGCTGGTCTATTCAGCTGAACACTCTGGCTCGCTGCGCGAAGCGGCACTATGGCTGAGCGAACGCCGGCAAGAGCTGTTTGAGCAGGTCGATTTACATGGTGCCGTGCTGTTACGTGGATTCCCGGTGGCTTCTGACAAGGATTTTGATCAAGTCATCCAGTCCTTCGATGCCCCCAACTTTACGTATGCAGATTCACTTTCCAATGCGGTTCGAATCAATCGTACCGAGCGTGTATTCACTGCTAACGAAGCACCCCCTGATGTGGGTATTTATCTGCATCATGAGATGGCGCAGACGCCAATCTATCCGGCGAAATTGTTTTTCTTTTGTGAACAGGCTGCTGAGTCTGGTGGTGCAACGCCCATTTGTCGCTCGGATATACTGTTATCGCGACTGGCACAGGATCGTTCAAATTTTGTGGCGGCGTGCATTGAACGCGGCGTGAAATACACCAATATCATGCCGGCGGTCGACGACCCGAAATCCGGTCAGGGACGAAGTTGGCGCAGCACGTTAGGCGTTGACAACCGCCGTGAGGCCGAGGCACGGTTGTCGGCGTTGGGCTACACGTGGATTTGGCGCGACAATGAAATCCTGTCGGTGACTACACCGGTGTTACCCGCCGTTTACACACTGAAAGACGGGCGACAGTCGTTTTTTAATCAACTGATCGCCGCTTTTCGAGGATGGGCAGACGCGCGTAACGATCCGTCAAAGTCGATTCGATTTGGTGACGACACGCCGATCGATGCCGACGATATGAACGTTGCTATTCAACTGTCTGACGAGTTGACGTTCGACCTGTCTTGGCAAACGGGTGACGTGGCCATTATCGACAACTTTAGTGTCATGCATGGCCGTCGCCCATTTAATGGAACGCGCAAGGTTCTAGTTTCGCTAGTAGCGAACGCATAAAACAAACACAACATCGCGCGTTATAAGAACGTACCTTGTTCATCAAGACAGTACGATTCAACCCGATCAAATAACCAATCGCGTTAGTGATGGGCTCGCGAGGCGCGAGCCCATATCGATGTCCACAAGACGTACGTATATCCCGCCCTGTCCTGTCCTCCGCTCTGCGCCCACTAGAATCCGAAACTCGGACCGGGGGGGCCGAAAAACAGCTCGCTCATGACTAATAAGTCCAGAAAATTCACGGTGCCGTCGGCATTGAAATCAGCATTGGCATCATTGGTGAGAAATACGTTTGAGAAAGCGCTCAAATCCAGGAAGTTTACAATGTTGTCATTATTGAGATCGGGATCGCAGGCATTGCCGAAACCATCAAAATCGGTGTCCTCCTGACCGGGGTTCGGCGCCAGCGTGCAGTTGTCGTTAAAATCCTCCACGCCATCGCCATCCTCGTCTGCTGCTACCACTTCGTTACAGGTTAACGGGATCGCAAAGCCAACGCCGATCTCGCACAGTAAACGTTCACCGGCCACATTCGTGATGTAGGCAAAGGCCTGCGTGCTGCCAACGCGCGAGGCTCGACCCATGTCACCTCCGGACCAGGTAAAGTTACTGCTCGTCGCCACCAACGGGTTGCCGAAGTAGCTTTCGTTCCAATAGACAGCCGCCTGCCCGGCGGGTGAGCCGAACAACGTCAGAAAATCGCTCACGCCACTCACGCCAGACATAAAGAGTGGAATTGGTTGGCCGGGTGTACCGGTCTCAAAAACTAGCTGCGAATCCCAGGCCGCCGCGTCGAACAGTGAACTCGTCCAGCCGGTGAGCAGGGTTTCGCTGAAGGTTGCCGGTGGATTAAATACGCCCCACGCGGCCATCGACCAAATCGTGCCAGGTGGCGATGGAGGCTGGTTAATCGTGACCGTATAAATGCCACCGTCGGGTAGTGACACTTCAGTGATAAAAATTTCAGGCAGATCTTGGGCCTGAGCAAAGGACGCTGCCAGGATGAGCGCCGCGAATGCCGATATTCTCATGTTGATTCCCCCAGGTTTTTATTCTCCATGACGCACAGACTGTGGGGCCAGCTCGCTAAGTGGGCGGGGTGAGCCTGAACGGTTCAACGCGACCAGCGTCTGCGGACCTCACTTCTACACAGTGCATCTTCTATAGGTTTACTCTCGCCCACAGCGTGCTGTCAATTGACGATTCATAAATCAGGCGCCCTTCACCTGCAAAGTAGGGAAAATGCTGAGTTTAAACTAATCGAACCTAAGACCGGCTGTTGCACAATCGAGTCAACGTCCGTGCAAGTGCAGCAACTCTATAATCCATAACGGAAATCGAAGCGCTATACAGATAGGCCATGGCCGCTGGGTTGTGGTTAGACGGTGATGGGCTGTCGAACATTACAGGAACGTGACTGGCGGCCAAACGCGGCCTAGTCGCCATGCACCTTTTAAAACAGGGAATTACGTAATAAACGTTTATAAGAAAAAACCTTATAAAAAGGCAAAGAATGCGCTTTCCTTTCAGGGGTGTATCAGCGTGCCGTCAGGATGGGTGGCCTGGTGGTTGGGACTGAGGTCGAGCATCGCCTGATCCATCCAGGCACGCGCTTCGCTGGCCACCTCTTCGGCCGTGCAGTTTTGGGTGTCGATGATCGGTCCTATTCGCAACGTAATGGTGCCGGGAAATTTGACTAGCTGCCCGTTGGGCCAATGGTCAGCGGCGTTGTGGGCGACCGGAATGACAGGCACGCCCGCCTCGACGGCAAGCAGCGTACCGCTCAGGCCCCAGCGGCCAATGCGCCCTTTGGGAACGCGAGTGCCCTCAGGGAAGATCATGACCCAGTTGCCTTCGGCGAGGCGCTGTTTGCCCTGGTCCAGCACTTGTTTAACGGCCGAGCGCCCTGCCCGCCGGTTAATCGAAATCGAGCGCAACGCCGCGAGTGCCCAACCAAAAATGGGTATCCACATCAGTTCACGCTTCAGCACAATGACGTGTTGTGGAAAGATCATGAGTTGTGACAACGTTTCCCAAGGTGACGAATGCTTGAGCAGAACGACGCAAGGCGTATCGGGCAGCGTGTCGAGCCCCTCGATCCGCGTTTCGATGCCACACAGCACGTTGAGCAGCCAGGTCATCATGCGGGCGTAGGAGGGTACGATCGCAAATCGGAAACGATGAGGCAGAACCAGCGAGAGCGTGAGCGCCAGACCCCACGGGATCACGCACAGTCCCATGATGATCAAAAAGAGTAAGGAGGTCAGATGCCTCATCGCAAACCCACACGGCCATGTCGGTCAAGAATGTCGCCACTGCGGTAAACGTCGACGGCTGGTCGATCGAAAGGCCGGTGTGGGCCGAACCGTTCGAGCGGGTATCGGTCGCCATGCATCGCGTGGCCTACCGCCCCGCGAAAGTCCGCGATGCGACCTAAGCGCGTGGTCGTGATCCGAGACCGTGCGTGTCCGTTAGAGTTAGCCATCATTAATCAAATCGTTGGCGGCATCGAGCAGCGTGTCGAATACGGCGATGTCAGCATCGGTATCCAGTTCGGCTTCCGTTTTCGCGCCGTTTCCCGTGCGCACCAAGATGGGCGTAGCACCGGCTGTGTTGGCGGCTTCTAGATCACGCATCGAATCACCGATGGCCGGCACACCGTCTAAATTGTCAATGTTGAACCGTTGGCGAATTTGTTCGAATAAACCGGACTTGGGCTTGCGGCAGGTACAGAAATCATCGGGTGAGTGAGGACAAAAAAACACCGCCGCAATTTCGCCACCTTCGGCCTGCACGGCATCGTGCATTTTACGCATGATGCCCGCGAGCGCCTTATGATCGAAAAGGCCACGTCCCAGCCCCGATTGGTTGGTCGCCACAACGACCACATAGCCAGCCTGGTGTAGACGCGCGATCGCCTCAAGGCTCCCCGGCAACGCTTTCCATTCAGAATGCGTCTTGATGTAGGCCTTCGAGTCGCGGTTGATTACGCCATCTCTGTCGAGAATCACCAATTTCATCGGCCGTAGTGTACCGGGAATTCAACATAAACCGCAGAATTTCATTCCAAAATGATGGAATCGGCGTCGTTTTAGCGCTTATAAACATGACATCACCTGTACCCCGATGTCGAACCTGCTGACCGCACTGGACGCGGTCTATTTGCCAATGATTGGCTGGCCCGACGTTTTCGTCGGGCTTTTTTTATCGCGATAACCGCCCCGCCAAAACCCGTGCGGGCATCGACAGCCCGGCGTGGCGCGCAATCATGAGCGCTGTCTCACTCGCCTCGCATAGACTGTCTAAACGTGTTCCGACCGGATCGGAACGTTAGTTTTTCCCCGGGTGTAATCCGCCCGCCGTTATGTCGCGCCCGAATGTGTCGCGCCTTTGCCTCAATTGTTCATGATTGAGCGCTCCCGCCAACGCTTTTTATGCCTACCTTCGACGTGAGAAAAGCGGGAGAGCAGGTATGGTTCGGGTTTATATCAAAGTGGGAATGATTTTACTGGTGGCGCTGCTGTTGTTGGTGCCGCTCGGCATGATCGCAAGCGTGGTAGACGATCGCAGTCACTATCGTGATCAAGTGATTCGAGAAATAGAACGTACCTGGTCGGGCGAACAGATAGTGACCGGCCCTGTGCTCAAGCTGCCCTACCTTGTTGATCTCACAGAACGCATTACGAATCCGGCAACTGGAAAACTCGAATCACGCGTTCGCCGAGAGCATCGCATGCATTATTTGATTGCCGAGACGTTGCACCTTGAGAGTACCGCTCAAACAGAAATGCGTACGATTGGTATTTATAGCGTGCCGGTATACACCAGCCACCACGACATGCGCGCCACGTTTGCGTTTTCTTCGCTTGAAACCATCGAAAACACAGAACACTTCGTTCGATGGGGATCGCCAACACTGTCGTTGATGGTAAGCGATGGCCGAGGGATCTCGGGCGAGCCTGTGCTCAACTGGAACGGCCAGACGCAGTCCCTCCAGGCTGGTAGCGAGATGCCGAACAATCCACCGGGACTGCATGCCAATGTGATCTGGCCGCAGCAAGCACAGACAGTCGATGTGTCGATGACGTTGACGTTACGCGGCAGTCAATCGCTGTATTTCAGCCCGCTCGCCCACCACTTCAACGCGTCGTTACAGTCGGGTTGGCCGCATCCGAAATTTGACGGGCAGTTTTTGCCTGCGTCGCGCACGGTTTCGGACGAAGGATTCAGCGGCGTTTGGGATGTGTCCTCGTTTGCCACGAATGCGCAAACACAGATCAATGGGTGTTTTCGTGAGTCGCGTTGCGCCGCGCATCAGTTACCTCGCCTGGGCGTTACGTTTTTTGAGCCCGTCGATATCTACACGAAAGTGACCCGCGCCATTAAATACGGTGTGCTGTTTATCGCGATCACATTCGTCGCCTTCTTCTTAACCGAAACACTCACCCGCGCTCGCCTACACCCGATGCAGTATGTGCTCGTCGGTTTGTCCTTGGCGATTTTCTATCTGTTGTTGGTGTCCTTGTCTGAGCATATGCCGTTTCGACACGCCTATGTGATGGCCACCGTGTCGAGCGTCACGTTGATCGGTGTGTATCTTAGCGGCGCATTAGGCCATCGTCGACTCGCCTTCCTATACAGTGTGGGAATGGGTTTGCTCTACGCGATGCTCTTTACGATCCTACGATCCGAGGACTTTGCGCTGCTAATGGGTACGATACTGCTGTTCGGTTTACTGGCCGCTGTCATGCTGCTCACCCGTCGGATTGATTGGTATGAATTTGGCCGAGGAAAGCGCGGCGCGACCACCCCGGATTCGGACGTTCGGTTGCCCGGGCACTGATGGGTGGTCATCGTCGCACCCAACCGGCCGTGATCGGGCGAGTGCTCGGTCCGAATGCAGCGCAACATAATGTCGGCGTAGTTTACAGTTTTGTGATCTATTGGATTTGATGCGGCGGACACAGCGGTTTGGCGGTGAATACCCCCGATTTTATTCGCTTACTTAACATATGCTTAGATGCGTTAAGGTAAATATGGCGGCAGTTATGTCAATTCTGGTGCGATTTTTGCAATATTTTAAAGCCCAACAAGATAGAAATTCTGCTTTCGATCGGTCAGGGTTGACCGAAAACTGATGAAACATTCGCAGAATCAATGGATTATAAGGAATTAACGATGAGCACCAACCGACTTCGCACACGTCTTGCCACATTGATGGCCATTTTTGCGCTGGCCTCTTTCCAGGCACCTGCCATGGCGGGCTTTATAGAAGGTGGCATCGGCTTTGGTGGGTTGTTCACGCCGACTGGCGGTACCGGTCTTGGGGATGCCACCGGCATTTCCTTCGGTTTTAGCACGGTGACAACCGCAACCGGTGACTTCGCACCGGCCGCTGGTGAATTCGCGAGCTTCAACGATCTCGACTTTAACCCGGCGAACACGCCGATCACGCCGCTCTGGTCAGTTACGGCTGGGGGTATTAATTATGCCTTTGATTTGCTTGATATTAGTCTCGATTTCCAGGATGCCGACGAAATCAATCTGTCCGGCACCGGCATCCTAAGCGCGACCGGCTTTGATGACACGGCGGGAACATGGACCTTCTCAGGTCAAAACGGTAGTGTATTCTTTACGTTCTCGAGCATCACGATTGCTGAGAGCGTGTCCGAGCCTTCCACATTATTGTTGCTGGGTCTTGGTTTGGTCGGTGTGGCCGCCGTGCGTCGTCGCACCAACTGATTGATTTTTAGGGGGAACGTATCGGGTCGGGGTACACGACATCGATACTCGGTGGTCTCTTTGACCACCAACTAATAAAAACCGGTTCGTTATCACGACGAACCAATAGGGATGTAAACGATATGACGAACACCAATATTAAGGGAATGATTGCGCGCCTGGTTATGCTGATGATGATGGGCATATTCAGTCTGTCAGCATCCGCGATGCTCATTGACGCGAGTTCTGAAACCGCACTGTTTGGCACTTACTCTGCCGACAACGGTGATCTTACGCTGGCCACGACACTGACGTTTGCCGATCCGGCGCTCATCGCGGCAGGTGTTAACGACTTTGCGTTTGCGGTTGGCAGCAATGCGTCGCTCAATGCAATCACCATTGACCCATCATTCTCTGGACAGGTGCTGTCGTTCGGGAGTGGCGGATCGTTCACTGCAAACTCATTGGCGATTGATCTTCAAACGTCGACCGCGCTTGATATTACTCTTACCGGGTTTTGGAGCCTCGACGGCTTTGATGACACCGCGGGCACGTTGGTGCTGACAGCCGATTCGCTCGGTGGCTTATTTACCTTCTCAGCCTCGGGTACTGTCACGCCTGCGCCAGTGCCCGTACCGGCTGCAGTGTGGCTCCTCGGTTCGGCGCTGCTTGGATTGGGCTTCAATCGCCGCCGTTAAGAGCCGGCAACACACACAGAGGAACGGCAGCCAACGGCTGCCGTTTTTTTTGGCTGATCGACGCTGATCGATATCGAAATTTATTTCAAATTGAGTGAGGGTATTCGGGTCGTAGTGTCGCTTTGACAAGTAGGCATCAAGGAATCGATGCCATGATCAGCTGGCGCCACCCAAGCTGAGATAAAAAAACAAGGAAGATAGAGCCCGGCATGATCATCATGTCGGGCTTCTTTTATTGACGCTCTGACAATCTAATCGCGTGGACGCAGTCAATGAGGGGACTATTCGGCGGATACGACTTTATCGGCCTTTGTGCAGCGGCACGACGTTTTGTCGCGGTCTCGAAAACGCCGAATTGACCGATTCAAGACTCAGACTGATTGCCTCTCCGAAGTCGGCATAGCCGGATTCGGACGGATGGTAGCCATCGTCAGCAAACTTCATTGGATCCGGTTCTATGTCGACTGGCACATGAATCGATCCTGTTTCGTCGGCCACCTGCTGTGTCACCGTGTCCAAAATCTCAGCACGAAGGCCAAGTATCGCCCGCAACGGCTGAGGTAGCAGCGGAAACTCACCCATTGGGGGTGTGCCCGTTAACACAATCTGCGCATCCGTACTGTGCTGTCGAAGTGCCGCAATCAGTTTGTGCAAATCAACCTTAAAGCGCGTGGTTCGCGTAAGTCCGGTGACGTCGTTAACGCCGGTTGAGATCAGCATAACGTGAAACGGCTGCTCGGGCATCGTCGGGACCAGTCCGCGTGTAATATCGTGGGTTCGGGCGCCGGATTGCCCAATCGCGGTCCAATGCACGGTCACGCCAAATTGTGCGGCCATCGCGCGGGCGGTATGTCCGACCAGTGCTTTATCGAGGGTGCTCGCCCCTACCCCTTCCACGAGTGAATCACCGATGGCGAGCAGTCGACATGGCGGGCCATCACCGATATACCCGGCTTTCTCACCGGCTGCGCCGTCAAACCGGTTGGCGGTTTTTCTAATCCAAAGTGCCTGAGGCAACGCGAAAGGAAGGGTGAGCCAAAAAATAAAGCGTTTAAACATCCAAAACCCGGAGCGGTACGTTCTTATTGTATTGATCACTTATAGTCGGTCGAAAATCGGGGCGTTTCAACCCATCAACAGGGGGTCGGCTTTCTGCTATCCCCTTTTATTCGACAAGGTAACGTATTACCGAGGTCGAATCGGCTGCACGCGGTCTGACGCTTTCAGATAAAACGGCACCGTCGACTTAGGGGCTGCGCATCGCGCAGAGCTCGACGATGGTAGGCGTTCTATAACAGCGACAACAGTGGCGTCAGTCCTGCATTGGCGCGGTCGCGCGACGTGCTCGAACTGAATCTAGCGATCGACAAGCGGACTGCACGGTAACGCACGGACCGTCCGTCATGGTCACATCCGTTTTGGCGCCTGCGCATGCCACACAACGCAAACGCGAGCTGCTACTGCTGGCTCAGCGTTTGCGAATCGTCGGGTGCACAGGTGGTCGCCACACCGCTTGGTCCGGGTGCCTTTAAGAACTGGTTACTGAATATCGCCAAATCCAGAAAGTTCACGAGGTTATCGCCATTGAAGTCCGCGTCGGGATTCCAGTTCTCACGGAGTGGATCAGAGAACATGGCTTGTGAAAACTGAAATAAATCCTGGAAATTGACTAAGCAGTCGTTGCCAAATGCATTGTCTGATTTAACGCCATCGGCCGTCGCCGCTTGTGCATTGCGGGCTATATCGGCATCGCAGGCATTACCGTACCCATCATTATCGGTATCACGCTGAAGGGGGTTGTCGACCTCTGAGCAGTTGTCATTGCAACTTAAGATTTTGTCTTCTTCAAAATCATCGGTGCAGCCATTGCTGCTGAGAATGACGGTGTCGACTTGTGCGTAGCCAAGACCTTCGTTGCCATAGCCAAAACACACAAAGACTTCCGGCTCGCCATCCAGATCGCTGATGTTAAAGTTAAACGGCGTTCCAGGAGGCAGTCCAAAATCCCCTTCTGGCTGATTGATGAGCAATCGCGCGCTGTTCACGCCCAAGGTGAGCGGACCAAAAAAAGGTGTCGTGCCGACCCACACACCGAAAAAATCTTCGCCGCCCGGAACAATTATGCCGGGTTGATAGTTCACCACCAGTTCGAGTTGACTATCGAGTTTAAAACTCAGATCAACGGGTTCATTGCACACGTAGGTCTCAACCAGTGCAGCCAACTGGGCGCGCGCCTCTTCATCGCGATTGGCGATTAGAAACGTCGAATCAATACAGGCCGCATCGCCAGGCTCACCGGTATGGTTGCCGGGCGGTGACTGGTTAGTGCCGCAGACGCCGTCAGACGTTGTGCCCCATAATAAATCGATCTCGCCACGAACTTTTTGTTCAAACTGCGGTGGTGACAGCGGACCATTGATGTCTTCAAAGGGCTCGTATAGCGACACGTCCGCATCGATTGTGCAGATGGAGGGTACGGGTGGGCCCGTAACGTCACCGACACGAAGGTTATCTACCGCAATGCGAAAGGCGCCTTCAATCTCATCGAGCTGTAACGCAATCTCTACCGTCCCTGCGTTCGCCCAAGGTCCGTCGGGCGCGGTATTTAGATTCACGGTTTGAGATACGTAACGTTGTCCGTTTGAGCAGCCTGGGTTGCTATGACCCGCCGAGTAGACCGTCGTGCCATTAATCTGAATGACAAACTGGGCGTTGGAGGGGAAGCTAGGGCATTGTTCAAACAGAATATCGAACTTTAGAAACCGAGCATCGTTTTGAAAATCGACCTCTTGGGCGATTCGAAAGGTTGACGAGCCTTCACCACCAAATTGCGCCCAACCCACGCCGGCGCGCGCGCCAGCCGGTGCAAGCGCGCATTCTTGTTCGGTACACACCACCGGGCTGATGCTGCCCTGGTTTTCCCAAAACGCATTAGGACCTTGTTCAAACCCACCATCGAGAATGGTGCCCATGTCCGCCACGGGTAAAAACGGTGCGGTGCAGGAGTAGCCGTTTTCGACTTGGCAGAATCGCGAGCAGCCATCGCCGTCATCCTGGTTGCCGTCATCGCACTGTTCGTTGATCTCAAGTTGCAGATTGCCGCAGGTGTTGCCCGACCAGACAAGCGGTGCCGCAACGAGCAAGCCGGTCAGCATGCAGAGTTGCATGATCTTTGAAAACAACGGTTTATGAGTCCAGTCCATGTGGTTCATGCGATCCCCCCAGATCAGCGAATGCGGGCAAGCCGCGTGTGGGTTGGCGAAACTATCCGGTTTGTTGGTTGCCCGGTGTTATTTTGATGATCGGCCCGACGGCCAGTTTTCTGGTCCAGAATACCATCGCCTGATCATCAAACAGGCTCGATTTAACCGCTGGCGTGGCACGTGATCGTCATTACCGGCATTGTCTACAGCGACGGATCGCTGCAAATTCCCTCAAATAGATCGTAGAATCCGTAGCTTAGGTTGAGTCCAAATTGGACAGATGCGTGTCTTTGCGCTGTTGGAGCAGAAAAGAAGCAGCCGTATCTTATTGTATTTTCGAAAAATCTGCCGTATCCAAGAACAAGGATCGCAGTTGGCTGAGCAAGGCGAGTCGGGCTTGTCGTTTCGTATCATCTTCGTCCATCACCATCACCTCATCAAAAAAAGTGTCGACCGGCGACTTCAGGTGAGCCAATCGGCTCAGCGACTGTGCGTAAGCGCGTTTCGCTTTGAGTGGAGAAATGTCACGAGTAACCTCAACCAGTGCCTCATACAAAGCGGCTTCAGCGGGCTCGGTGAGGTGAGTGGGTTCGATGGCGTCCGGAATCGTGTCTTTCGCCGATTTGAGAATATTGGCAATTCGTTTATTCGCCGCTGCGAGCGCGTCGGATTCTGGCAGCTGCATGAAGTCTTTGACCGCCTCCATGCGCTGATAGAAATCGAGCGGCTGGGTGGGCGTATTGGCCGCAACAGCCGCGAGCATGCCCGGCGTAAACCCTTTGCTCGCGTCATCCAGACAATAGCCATTAAGCCGCTCCATCATGTAGGCAAATACGTCGGCGGTTAGGGCCTGGGCATCCGAGTAGGCGGGCTTCTTGTCCTGTGCGATTAACGGCATGACCGCTTCAGCGGCCGGTGCCAGTAATTCGTGAAGGTCGAGTGCAAGACCCGATTCGATCAGAATGCGCTGTACCCCAAGCGCCGCGCGGCGAAGGCTAAATGGATCTTTGGCGCCGGTTGGTTTTTTGCCAAGAGCAAATATCGATACGAGTGTATCGAGACGATCGGCGAGTGCAAGCGCGGTACCTGTGGGCGTGGCTGGCAACCGGTCGCCGGCAAAACGCGGCAAGTACTGCTCGGCCATCGCGTCGGCGACTTCGTTGGGCTCTTGGTCATGCTGAGCAAAATAGCGTCCCATAACGCCCTGCAGATCAGGAAATTCACCGACCATGCCGGTGAGTAGATCACATTTTGCGAGCTGTGCCGCGCGTGCCACGTAGTCAGCGTTTGCACCGGTTTGCGCGGCGATGCGCACAGCGATGTCGTTCACTCGCGCGACTTTGTCCGCCAGAGATCCGAGCCGCTGCTGAAACACGACGGCCGCTAAATCTGGAACGCGATCGGCGAGTGATTTTTGCTTGTCGTTCGTCCAGAAAAACTCAGCGTCAGCAAGCCGTGGTGCGACCACCCTTTCGTTGCCTTTCTTCACTTCCTCTGGTTGCGTGCTCTTCAAATTACTTACCGTGATAAACCACGGCAGAATCGCCCGGCTGTTGTTGTCGACCACGGGAAAATAGCGCTGGTGATCTTTGAGTGTGGAAATCAATACTTCTGGTGGCAGTTCAAGATAGCGCGCGTCGAACTGTCCTGCGACCGGTACCGGCCATTCTACGAGTGCCGCGATTTCGGTTAGGAGCGCCTCGTCAGACACCACCACACCACCACAGGTCTTTGCGGCGTCATTGACCATTTCCCGCACACGCTCGCGCCGATCATTGAAGTCGACCAGCACCCATCCCTCTTCTTTCAGCCGTTCGGCGTATTCCGAAGCCGTCGCCAGTTCTATGGCCCCCGGGGCTAAAAAGCGGTGACCGTAGGTTGTTCGTCCGGTAGCCATGCCGATCAGTTTCGCGTCAATCGGCCTATCGTCGAGCATCATGACCGCCCAATGCACCGGCCGTACGAACTCGACATCCGAGTCCCCCCAGCGCATGCGTTTGGGAATAGGGAGATTGGCCAGCGCGGTCTCAACGACACCGGGCATCAATGCGTCCGCCGTAGCGCCCGCTTCGGTGCCTTCAAAATACAGCCACTCACCTTTATCGGTTTTGATCGTACGGATATCGCCGACGTCGATACCACAGCCCTCTGCAAATTTCTCGGCGGCTTTAGTGGGTTTTCCGTCGGCATCGTAGGCGATCTTGACAGGTGGTCCGCGACGCTCGATGGCCTTGTCCGCCTGAATAGCCTGCAGTTCATTGATCACAATGGCCAATCGGCGCGGCGTGGCATAGGCCAGGAGAGACGTGTAGCCGAGTGCGAGCTCATCGAGCTGCGCGCGTACGCTGTCCGCAAATGCATTCTGCAGTGATTCTAGTGCTTTGGGCGGCAGCTCTTCGGTACCAAGTTCAGCCAAAAAGGTGTGGGTGCTCATCGTTTTATTTATCCGCGTGCTGGATCAGTGGGAAACCAAGTGCCTCTCGCGAGGCGAGATAGGTTTCGGCAACGCGACGTGCGAGCGTACGCACACGCAAAATATACCGTTGTCGCTCCGTGACCGAAATGGCCTGTCGGGCGTCCAGAAGATTGAACGTATGTGAGGCGCGCAGTACTTGTTCATAGGCTGGAAAGGGCAGTTCGGCATCGACCAATTTCGCGCATTCCTTCTCGCACTGATCGAACTGCACAAATAGCGCGTCGGTGTCGGCAAGCTCAAAGTTATAGCGACTCTGTTCCTGTTCGTTCTGTAAATACACATCTCCGTAGGTGATGTCGCCGTCTTCGGTGCGTGCCCAAAGTAGGTCGTAGACGTTGTCGACACCTTGTAAGTACATGGCAATGCGTTCGAGTCCATACGTCAGTTCACCGGTGATCGGTTTACAGTCGATACCGCCGGCTTGTTGGAAATACGTAAATTGCGACACTTCCATGCCGTTGAGCCAGACTTCCCAGCCCAGACCCCACGCACCCAGTGTCGGTGACTCCCAGTTGTCCTCGACAAACCGGATGTCGTGCACCAGTGGATCGACACCCATGGCGCGGAGTGAATCAAGATATTGCTCTTGAATATCCAGTGGTGACGGTTTGAGCACCGTTTGGAACTGAAAGTAGTGCTGAAGTCGAAACGGATTGTCGCCGTAGCGCCCATCAGTGGGGCGACGGCTACCTTGTATGTAGGCCGCTCGCCAAGGCTCTGGGCCGATGCTGCGCAAAAATGTCGCAGGGTGAAAGGTGCCGGCGCCCACCTCCATGTCATACGGCTGCATGATCACACAGCCGCGATCGGCCCAGAACCCCTGCAAATTGAGCAGCAGTTCCTGAAACGTAGCGGGTGCCGGATTAACGGGCGGTGCGTTCATGGTGGGGATTCCTTTAATACGGTTCGAGCGCGAAGCGAGAGCATGTACGAGTGCCCGCCGCATTTCTACCCTTTTCGACGGGTTTCACATCACGCCCCGCTTCGGTGCGTTAGTCTCATATAGCTTAGGTCTGCGGCAGTGCAGCACGTCTTCGTAACGTGCGGTTTTCGCCGGTTGTACCGAAGATCAAAACGCACTATAATCGAGCATCCAGATTCACAAACTGCACCATAACGGTGCGATATTCGCACAATTAGCGCCCAAAAGCCGCATTTTTGGGCGCTTTGTTGTTGGCACAGTTTATGCAATCCCGGTGCAGCCGTATAGCTTTGTGCGCCCGATGCGCACACCCACTTATTACCTATCAGATCGGAGGACACCATGGCATCGAAAGATGTGTTAGCGCTCTTAAAAGAGAAGGAAATCAAATTTGTCGATCTGCGCTTTACCGACACCAAGGGTAAAGAGCAGCATGTGACAATCCCGGCCCATCAGTGCGACGACGACTTTCTGTCCGAAGGCAAGATGTTTGATGGTTCTTCGATTGCCGGATGGAAAGGCATCAACGAATCGGACATGGTGCTGATGCCCGACACCGACTCATCCGTGGTCGATGTGTTCGCTGAAGAACCGACACTCAATCTACGCTGTGACGTGGTTGAGCCCTCCGACGGTCAAGGATACTCCCGCGATCCACGATCGTTGGCGAAGCGAGCCGAGGCCTATCTTGCGTCTACCGGCATTGCGGACCAGGCGTTCTTTGGTCCGGAAAACGAGTTTTTCGTATTTGACAGCGTGCGCTATGGCGACGACATGGGTCGTTCTTTCTTCGAGGTGGATTCGATCGAAGCGGGATGGAACAGCTCAAAAGAATATGCGGAAGGCAACAGCGGTCACCGTCCAGGTGTGAAAGGTGGCTACTTCCCCGTACCGCCTGTCGATTCACTGCATGATCTACGTTCAGCGATGTGTCTTGCTCTTGACGACATGGGCTGCCCAACCGAAGTGCATCACCACGAAGTGGCCACGGCGGGTCAATGCGAAATTGGCGTGGCATTCAACAGCCTTGTGCGCAAGGCCGATGAAGTACAAATTCTCAAATACGTGGTAATGAATGTGGCGTCGGTTTACGGCAAGACCGCAACGTTTATGCCCAAGCCATTGGTCGGCGACAACGGTAACGGCATGCACGTACACCAGTCGCTGGTCAAAGATGGCAAGAACCTGTTTATGGGTGATGCCTACGGCGGTTTGTCGGAGATGGCGCTGTACTACATCGGCGGTATCATCAAGCACGCTAAGGCGCTCAATGCGTTCACAAACGCGAGCGTCAACAGCTACCGTCGTCTCGTGCCGGGATTTGAAGCGCCGGTGAAACTCGCCTATTCAGCGCGTAACCGTTCGGCGTCAATTCGCATTCCCTATGTGGCGAACCCGAAAGCAGCCCGCATCGAAGTACGTTTCCCTGATTCAACGGCTAACCCGTACCTGGCGTTTGCCGCGATGCTCATGGCCGGACTGGACGGCATTCAAAACAAGATTCACCCCGGCGATGCAGCCGACAAGGATCTGTACGACTTGCCCCCGGAAGAAGAGAAGCTCATTCCAGAAGTGGCGTTCTCGTTTGACGAGGCGCTCAAGGCGCTGGATGCCGATCGCGATTTCCTCAAAGCGGGCGGTGTGTTCAGTGATGACCTCATCGACGGCTATCTGGAACTGAAGGGTGAAGATGTTGCTCGTTTGCGTCTAGCAACCCACCCGGCCGAATTCGACTTGTACTATAGCTTGTAATAACAGTCACTTAAGTCGAAAAATCCGATATGACGGACCCAGGCCTGGCGCCTGGGTCCGCGTCGGAGCCATCCTGCGGCACAAAACTTTACGCTCGCCAGGAGGAACCATTGCCCCCCTAACGTTGGTCGAAACAGTAAGTCAGGCTATTCTTTTGGACTATGACCTTAAAATATTGGTTAATCGCCGCGGCGCTGAGTGCAGCCGTCGGCGCGTCGAGCGCGGAACTCTATCGTTGGGTGGATGCGTCGGGCACGGTGCATTACTCCGACACGCCTCGCGAGGGCGCGGAGCAAATCCAGCTCAAGCCCACCAACATTATTCGCAGTCCGCGACCAACGGCATCCAGCACAACGCGCAACGACAGCCCACCACCGCCGGCTGGCGAAGAGGCGTTATTGCCGTATACCGCTGCGTCGATTCAATCTCCGTCGGATGGCGAAACGCTCTGGAACTTGGGTGGCGAGTTGACCGTGCGAGTCAATATCGAACCGCGTCTTCAGCCCGGTCATGGTGTAGTGATTTTGTACAACGGTCGCCCGGTCAACAGCGACCCGGTCGTTTCGTCGTCAATCACGATCAACAATGTTTATCGCGGACAGCACACCGTACGCGCCGCCATTCGAGATTTGGACGGCAACACGCTATTCGACGGGCAATCCGTCACGTTCTTTGTGCGACAGTCGACCGCCGGCAACTAACGCACCTCTTCGCGATACCACAATCTGCTAGCAGATCGTTACTTGCGGCTGAGCGTCGTGGGAACTAACTTCGTGCGCGCACCGTTTGACGATGGCGCCGAACACGCGCTGCTCGACGCGCTCAACGTGAGCATATTGGTTGTGGACACGTCGGGCACGCTCCAATACATGAATCAAGCCGCCGAAGCACTGAGTGGCACCACCCGCAACCGCGTGATCGGTCAATCGTTGAGTGACGTCTTCGATGATGATGGGCAAATCTATGATCTTATTGATCGCACTGTAAGATCAGGCGGTTCAATGGAAATCCACGAGACCGAACTCGTGCCGTTCCATGATCCTGAGCACCGCACCGCGGTTGACGTTACCGCGATGCCGCTCGCGACCAACACGCTTATTCTCGAACTGCGCGACGTAACCAACCGCTTGCGAATCGAGCGTGACAACGAGCTGAAATCGCAAAATTCGGTCAGCCGCACGATCACCCGACAACTTGCCCACGAAATAAAAAATCCCTTGGGTGGCTTGCGCGGGGCAGCGCAACTTTTGGCGCGACGTTTACCGACGCAAGATCTGCAGGAATACACCGACGTTATTATTCATGAGGCTGACCGACTGGTGCATCTGGTCGACGCCATGCTTGGCCCAAATCGCCCCACCCATCGTAAGCTGATCAATTTGCATCGCATACTCGATCGCGTGTTCACTCTGATTCGCAGCGAGGCTGCCGAGTCGGTCGAGGTTTTCCGAGACTTCGATCCCAGCTTGCCCAAGCTGTTGATCGATGAAGATCAGATCACGCAAACCCTATTGAACCTTGCCCGCAATGCACTGCAAGCCGTGTCTGACATCGAGGACGGTCCGCAACGCATCGTTTTTCGCTCGAGGGTTGAATCGGGATTTACGATTGGCGCAAAACGCCACACCATGGTGGCTCGTGTAGACGTGGAAGACACCGGGGCAGGGGTGCCGGATGAGCTACGCGAGCAAATTTTTTATCCGTTGGTAACGGGACGCATTGAAGGTGTGGGCCTGGGTTTATCACTCGCCCTCGATCTTGCGCATCGACACGACGGGCTGATTAAACTGCAGCCCGCTGCGCCCACTGTGTTCAGTTTGTACCTGCCGCTCAGCATGGAGGAGAGTTAAGTGACCAGCGATTCCGATATTTCAGTCTGGCTTGTGGACGATGATCCTTCGATTCGCTGGGTGCTTGAAAAATCGCTGCGTGACGCGGGTATGCAATCAACCAGCTTCGACAATGCGGAGCCGATGCTATCAGCCCTCGATGGCGGCCGCCCTGACGTTGTGATTGCCGATATTCGTATGCCAGGCATGAGTGGATTGGGCTTGGTCGCTCATCTACAGGAGAATGCACCGGAGCTACCCGTGATCGTGATCACCGCGCATTCCGATTTGGAAAGTGCGGTTGGCGCCTACCAGTCGGGGGCATTTGAGTATTTGCCCAAGCCGTTTGATGTCGACGAGGCGGTGCGGTTGGTGCGTCGTGCGGCGAGCCAAAGCGGCTCGATTAATGGTGGCAGCAAGCCCATGGTGTTTCCAGGCTTCATCGGTCAGGCACCGGCAATGCAGGAGGTGTTTCGCGCCATTGGGCGACTCAGCGGGTCGTCGATGAATGTGTTGGTAACGGGCGAGTCCGGCACGGGTAAAGAACTCATTGCCAAGGCATTGCACGAACATAGCCCTCGCAAACAACAAGATTTTATCGCACTCAATATCTCTGCAGTGCCCAGCGAATTACTCGAATCGGAACTGTTCGGTCACGAACGTGGATCTTTTACAGGCGCCGATCGTCAGCGTGTCGGACGTTTTGAACAAGCCGACAAGGGCACGTTATTTTTGGATGAGATTGGTGATATGCCCGCCACGTTGCAAACCCGTCTATTGCGCGTGCTGGCAGAGGGCGAATTTTATCGGGTCGGCGGCCAACAGCCGATTCAAGTCGACGTTCGTGTGATTGCGGCCACGCATCAAAATCTCGAACAAAAGGTGGTGGATGGGGATTTTCGCGAAGACCTTTATCATCGCCTCAATGTGATTAATATCGAGTCGCCACCGTTGCGCGAGCGTCGTCAGGACGTCGAGGTGCTGCTCGAACACTATCTGCATGTCGCGGCCACCGAAATGGGGGTCGAACCGAAACAGCTCAGTCAGCGCGCTCGGGCGCTACTGGCAAACTTTCGATGGCCGGGTAACGTGCGCCAACTGATCAATGCTTGCCGTCGCCTCACGGCACTCGCGCCGGGTCGTGAGATTCGTGAACAGGATGTGCCGGCCGAACTCGGTGGTGGTCTGATCAGCGAACGCGGCGACCACAATTGGGAGCGGGCGCTGACACAATGGGCTGAACAGCACATCAAGGCAGATAAACCCGAGCTTCTAAAAGATGCGCTGCCGGTGTTTGAGCGTGCGCTCATCAACGTGGCGCTGGCCCATACCGGCGGCCGACGTCAAAAAGCGGCACAGCTGCTGGGCTGGGGGCGCAATACCCTCACGCGAAAGATCAAGGAGCTGGGTATCCACTAGCCCATTTCGTGCGCGCCCGATCTGCCGACGCCCCGCGATTTGACCGTCATTATGCGTGGTCGGTCACAGTTTGCCCAAAACCCGTCAAAACCTGACATTCAAATCAGGGTTTACCCGCGCCGTGCTGCGTAGCGTCAGGGTTTACATATCACGTTAATTCTTAATGTGTTAGCCGCAATCCGCAATTTTTCACGAGGAAGGCGAACGCCGACAAGGGCGGGATTTCATTCGCTTTTTGCAAGCGAGAACTGGCTCACGGATTGATTTTGATGCGACTGGTATTTTTTCCCGACTCAAGAAAAAAAGCCTGGAGTAAACTGTGTCAAAAGTATGGATCGCTGTCATCACATCGGCGCTCGCCGTCGCTGTTCTGGCTGCGCTGATTTACAGCTCGAAGTCCGTCGACGTCAACGACTACAACACCCACTATCAAACAGTGAGTTTGGTCGATCAGAGCGTGGCGAACTACGAGAGCCTAATGGATCAGCTCTCCGCCGCTCGACGTGACGGGCGACCGACTGGCACCGGCGTTGCGCTCATGCGCGGACGTTTGAATGCAAACAAAGACGCTGTGTTGTCGTCCGACCTGCAAGGTGGCGCCGCGCAGTCAAATTTTGATGCGCAGCTTAAGAAAGTGATTGACCTGTCCAATGAAGTGGAGACACAGCAAAACTCGATTGGCAGCGCGCTCAAACTGATTCGCGATAACGGCCCGAACGAAGTGCAAAAACTCAGTGCGGCGGGTTTTGCCACAGAATCACGAGCCGTCTATAAGCTCCTGCTAAAAACATTGGCCTACGGCACTCCCGGTGCATCGAGCAACGTCGATGAAATCGACTCCATGCTCGAAGGCCTTAAGAACAACAGCGATCTATTGAGCAGTTCGATGGTGAGTATGATCGATGCCATCGAGCGAGTTCGTAACGGTCGCGACAACGTAGAGACCGCCTGGTCGTCACTGACGGCGGTACCGTTTGCCAATGCGGCGGTCGACCTCAAGAACTCGATCAACTCCGCGCACAGCTCTCGCACCATCAAGGCTGAAAACTCCCAAACGCTACTGAACATCTTCAGCGTATTGCTATTTGGTGGTTTGGGCCTGCTCGGATTTCGACTGCACAACAGCTACAGCGAGATTAACGACGTTAACGATCAGCTAAAAGACGCGAATACGGGCCTCGAAGCGCGCGTCGAGGCGCGTACGCAGGATCTCGAAAAAGCGTTTGACGAGCTCAAAGAGTCACAGGTGCAACTTGTGCAAGCGGAAAAGATGTCGTCGCTCGGTCAACTGGTCGCAGGCATCAGCCACGAAATTAATACGCCGTTGCTATATCTGCAAAGTAACCAAACGCTGATTAAAGAAACACTCAGTCGGGTCGGAAACTTCATCGAACTGTGTCAGGACAAGCTTGTACCGCGCGCCAATCCGACCGAAGACAAAGAAGTCATTCGTAAGCGCTATGTGCACGGCTTGCAAAAGCTCAAGACCGTTCTAATCGAGGAAGAAATCAAGGCTGACTTGGAGGAATTGGTGGATTTGACCAATGACAATATTGAAGGTCTTGAGGAACTCACGATTCTTGCACAAGGCCTCAAGGACTTTAGTCGACTCGATCGAGCGCCGGTTGATTCTTTCAATGTTAATGATGGCCTCGAACGAACGCTAGTGATTGCCAAGAATGTGCTGAAGTCTCGCGTCAACGTGATTAAACAGTACGGCGACGTACCGCCAGTGAAGTGCTCGCCGTCTCAAATCAATCAGATTTTCTTAAATCTCATCAACAACGCGGCACAAGCCATGGAAGACGGTGGTGACATCACCATCACAACGTCTGTCGAAAACGGTTTTGTGTCGGTCGCTGTGCAGGACACCGGATGCGGTATTCCCGATGAGATCATGTCTAAGATTCGCGATCCATTCTTTACAACCAAAGAGGTTGGCACAGGTACCGGCCTTGGTCTGTCAATTAGCGAAGAGATATTACGCTCGCATAACGGGCGCCTAGATATTGAGTCGACGGTCGGCGAGGGCTCCACATTTACGGTGTTGCTGCCGGTTAAGTCCGAGACGCAGATTGACGAGGGTGAAGGCGACGGTGAGCCGTTCTTCCAGGAAGTGGTGGATCAGGCACGGGACACCGACGAAGTGGATTTTGCATTAGTTAGTTAGAGAATCGAGAGACCATGACAGCAACAGATTCAGCGACCCCATCATCAGTGCGTTCCGGTAAGCCGAGCGTGCTGTTTGTGGATGACGAGAAACGCGTGCTCAACAGCATGCGCGCTATGTTTCGTCGCGACTACAATCTGTTTCTGACGACGCGCGGTGACGAAGCGTTAAAAATCATCGATGAGAACGATATTGATGTCGTTGTCGCCGATCAGCGTATGCCAATCATGACGGGCGTAGAAGTGTTGACAGCGGTGAAACAATCATCGCCTGACACGGTACGCATCTTGCTCACCGGTTATGCTGACCTTGATGCGATTGAAGGAGCGATGAACGACGGTGAAGTGTTCCGCTTTTTGAGCAAGCCTTGTGCGGCCGAAGAACTGCGCGGCACCATTAAGCTTGCGACCGAAATCGCAATCGAAACCACCGGCTCGTCAAGCTTGGATGAAGTAGACGACGACAGCTTTCTTGAAGCAATTGTAGCCAGTGGTGTTGACACATCGGTGGTTGAGCAGTTGTCGGACGCGGACGTGGATACCGAAATCGACACGACGCTTGAGCTCAGCGATGAGGCTGATTCCAGCGATGCACCAAAACTAGCCGATCCGGTAATCTCACAGTCTGCATCGGTCGTATTAAGCGATGAGACCGAGCAGGCCGCCGCGTTGTCCGAGGAGGAGATTGAAGCGCAGGCTACCGCATCGGCCATTCTGGACGATGCCATGGCGCCGTCTATTGAAGCGCCTGATCATTCGTCTACGGCCGTGATACCCGAAGAGTATCAAGGCGAGTCAGAAGTCGAGATTGTCATGAGTGGTGACACGCATGAAGTGGTCGACAACAGTGAGGATCAGGGTGACTTCGGCGGAACGACGGCTGTTCTGGATGTAGCCGCCACGCTTGAAGCACCCCAGGAAGAAAAGAAGAAGGACCCCAATCCAGTCAAACTTGTTGGCACCGGCAAATACAAGGTGTCTATCATCGTTTTTACTTCGGACGAACAGTTTGCCAAGAGCATTGGTCGTTCGCTGCAAGACTATTTCTACACCTTCCAGGCCAGCAATATTGCGCGCTTGATGCACGGCATTCAAAAAATTGCGCCCGCCGTGCTCATCACCGATGTGAGCGAAGACCCGGAAGTGATCGAGCAGCTCGCCGCTCAACTCAAGCAAAAAGTGCCTGAGATGGTCACGATGGTGGCCAGCCAGCATCGCGACGCCGACCTCATGGTTCGACTCATTAATCACGGCCAAGTATTTCGTATGGTCGATAAGCCGATGAGCTCGACGGCCTGTAAGCGTCACGTGCGTGAAGCGATCAAGAAGCACATCCAGCTTCGCGACAATCCAGATTTGATTCAGCGCCATCAGGTGCTGAAGTCTGGCGGTGGCAAACTGCCGGCCTCAATTGGCCGACTCATCAACGGCCTCGGGCGCGTACGCGGACTTTGGTCCCGCAAAGTGCACTAAATAGATAGGGAAAAAACAATGCCAAACAGCAAAGATTCATCGGTTCAGGTAGCGGTCATTGTGGCAGGACTCCTCGCTGTGGTGGGGGGCGCTTGGTTGTTCCTCAACAGCGGTACCGACGAAGCCATCGAAACCACGCAGGTCGCTACTCGCGTTGCACCGCAGCCGGTGCAGCAACAAGAACCTGAGACCATACCGGTTGATACGGCGTTGCAAATGGCAGAAATGGCGTTTCAGTCCGGCCAGCTTGCCGGCGAAGAAGAGGGTTCGGCGCTGGATTTTTATCGTCAGGTACTCGACCAAGATCCCGCAAACACGCGTGCGAAGGCAGGTTTGCAGTTAATTGCCACTCAGCTTGTGGATGAAGCCAACGACCTGATGGCAAAAGGCAACTACGAGCAGGTGGTGCAGCGACTGAAATCACTGAATAAAATCGAAGCGGGCTCCGATGCGGTGTTGGCACTTCAACAGTCACTGGTCGACAAGGCGGCGAGTATGTTCGAATCCATGGACGCGGCGATTGGCAGCGGTGAGTTAGAAACGGCTGAAGAATTGGCCCGCAGTCTGCGCGTCATTCCCGATGCCGATTCTGGACGCATCAATGCCGCGATGGTGACCATTGCACAAACCCGTAAGGAACGCGAAATTGCTGCGGCAGAAGCCAAAGAACGTGAGGCGGAGTTAGCGCGAAGCGCGGCTGAGGCCGCTGAATTGCCGACGACCGAAGCCGTTGCCTTCAACAGCAGTAAGCGCATGACGGATGATCTGGATCAAAGTACAACCGGCCTGTCTATCGAGTCGATCGATCCTGCTATCGACGGCGCGACCACGTCATTTGAGCCCCAATTGATTGATCCGGCTGAACAGGTCCGCGCTCAGATAGAAGAACTGCTCGCGTCCGCCGCGAGCAAAGTGGAAGACAAGCGATTTGTCGCGCCGTCGGGTGATAACGCGGTGGAGTTGTTTAATCAGGTGCTTGCACTTGAGTCGACGAATGCGGATGCCAAGCGCGGACTGCGCAGTATTGTTCAGCAACTCACGTCACAGGCGTATGAATCGGCTGAAGAAGGGGACATCGAGGCGGCTCGTGAAGCACTCGATCAGGCAGAAGGAGTGGGCATTGCCGAAGCTCTGGTGACGCAGGCTCGCTCCGACGTGCGCACCGCATGGCTTGCAGCGGAATCGCAGAAAGTGATTTCGCTCAAAGGCTTCGAAGTCGAGAAAAGCGTGCCGCCCAAGTATCCGAAGCGCGCCATGACCCGCTCGATCGAGGGCTGGGTAAAAATTGAATTCACGGTAGCGGAAGACGGTAAGACACGCGATCTAAAAGTGGTGGAGTCGTCGCAGCGACTCGCCAAGCAGTTTTCCTCCTCCGCGCTAAAAGCCGTGGAGCAGTGGCGTTTTAAGCCACGCGTGCTTGATGGTGAAGTCATCGCTCAGCGTTCCGAGACGCTGGTGCAATTCAAACTGGCCGAAGAATAGTAGGCGATTTCAAGAACCGTATAAACTGACGCGCAGCAATATGTAGATTGCTGCGCGTTTTTGTTTGTTTTGGCGATAAGCACGTCAGCGCACAAGAGCGTTTGCAAGTTTAGCCAGAATAAGGCATTTTTAACGGCCGCCAGCAATTCATGCTGAAGACAATCGCCATGAGCAAAACCACCGCCGATCAAAACAAAGTTGTGCCGCTGTCGAACGCGCCACGGCGTGTTTCCGATTCGGCGAATTTTCTCAATCGCGAACTCAGTATTCTTCAGTTCAATCAACGCGTGCTGGCTCAGTCGCTCGACAACTCGATTCCGCTATTAGAGCGGGTGCGCTATTTATCGATTTGCAGCAATAACCTCGATGAGTTTTTTGAGGTCCGTGTGGCTGGTTTGCGCCACGTGGTGGAGCGACGCGAAAGCGCGACCGGGCCGGATGGCTGCAGTCCGTCGGAGCTTCTAAAGCAGGTGTACGATCAAGCCCGCCAACTCGTTCATGAACAATATCGCCTGTTGAATGACGTGCTGATGCCGGCGCTGAGTGATGAAAAGGTGTTCTTGCCAACGCGCGATCAATGGAGCGAATCCGAATTGGAGTGGGTGCGAACGTATTTTCGTAGGCAAGTTGCGCCTGTTATTACGCCGATCAGTTTGGATCTAACTCACCCCTTTCCACGACTGGTCAACAAGAGTCTTCATTTTCTTCTACGCATCGACGGCATTGATGCGTTCGGTCGTGATCTGAACTACGCGGTGTTACACATGCCGCGATCCCTGTCGCGATTAGTGGAAATGCCCTCTGATGACGATTCGCCTTCGCATCGCGTGCTGTTGCTGTCGGACATTGTGCAGGAATGCGCCGAGGATCTGTTCCCCGGCATGCAAATCAAAGGCTGTTATCAGTTTCGCCTAACCCGCGATTCTGACCTCATGCTCGATGAGTTCGAAGCGGAAGACCTTGCTATGGTACTGCAAAAGGAGCTGTCGTCACGTGACTTCGGTGCTTCGGTGCGATTAGAAGTGAGCGCTGGTTGTCCCAAGAAAGTGATCAATTTCTTGTTGCAAAAATGCGGCCTGACCGAATCAGAGCTGTTTGAAGTAGACGGCCCGGTCAATCTTAATCGCCTCGAGCAGTTACTCGATATCGTCAATCGCGCAGACCTGGCTTACGAAGGATTTACGCCGGGTGTACCGAGTGATCTTGAGCGTGGCAACTCGCTGATCGCGCGGATCGCTGAGCGAGACTATTTGCTACATCATCCCTACGAAAGCTTCTGGCCCGTCGTTGAGTTAGTGCGTGAGGCCGCCGCCGATCCTCAAGTGCTTGCCATTCAGCAAACGCTTTACCGAAGTGGCGCCGACTCGCCAATTGTCGAAGCGCTCATCGATGCGGCGCGCGCCGGCAAGGAAGTAACCGCCGTAATTGAATTGCGGGCGCGATTTGACGAGGCGGAAAACCTCATGCTCGCCCAACGCTTGCAAGATGCTGGAGTACTGGTTGTGTATGGCGTCGTCGGCTACAAAACTCATGCGAAAATGATGCTTGTGGTCCGGCGTGAAAAGAAAAAACTCAAGCGCTATGTGCACCTCGGCACCGGTAACTACCATATGGCGAATGCAAGGGTGTACACGGACTATAGCTTGCTCACCTCCAGTAAACCGATTGGTGAAGATGTGCAGCGCGTGTTTCAGCAGTTAACAGGAATGGGTACGGTCACCAAGCTCCACCAAATGTGGACGGCGCCGTTTACCCTCAGGGATCGGTTACTGCGTGCCATACGTCGTGAGGCTAAGCACGCAAAAGAAGGCGGGGGAGGGCATATTGTCGCGAAAATGAACTCGTTGACCGATCCATCGATTATTGAAGCGCTCTATGGCGCGTCTCAAGCTGGCGTAAAAATCGATCTACTTGTTCGAGGCGTCTGCTGTTTGCGGCCGGGCGTCAAAGGATTGTCAGAAAACATTACCGTGCGCTCCATCGTTGGCCGTTTCTTAGAACATTCGCGTGTTTATTATTTCGCTGATAGTGGCGAGGACCGCCTGTATTGTTCTTCTGCCGACCTTATGGAGCGCAATCTTGATCGACGAGTCGAAGCCTGCTTTCCAATTCTTCAGGATGACCTCAAAGCGCGGCTCAAGAGCGAACTGCTCGTCGACTACCTCAGCGACACCGGACTGAGCTGGACGCTGCTGCCGAGCGGCCAATACGAGCGTCACACCGCTCGCGGTGCGCCGCGCAAAGTACAGGAACGTTTGCTCAAGGCACTGGGCCGCTAGCCGGAAAGATAAATCGGTTCGGTTTTCCGACGCGGGGCGGTTCCTTAATCACTGACTGACCGGCGACCCTCGCCAAGGAGTGCACAGTGGGCTACACACCCAACCATCATTGCATCGATTACATTGAAATTGCGGCGACCGACCTGGCCGCCGTCAAAACGTTTTTTTCGGGTCTGTTTGGCTGGACGTTTACTGATTATGGACCCGATTACACGGCGTTCGAAGATGGTCGGCTTGCGGGCGGTTTTCACCGCGTAGCGCCCGACGAACTGCCCCCAAAGGGCCCGGTGCTCGTCGTATTTTTTTCTGAGGATCTGCGCGCAACGCAAGCGAGCGCTGAGAAACTCGGCGCCACGATTAGCGTGCCGGTATTTGAGTTTCCAGGCGGGCGCCGCTTCCATTTTCTTGGCCCTGACAAGATCGAATACGCCGTGTGGTCACGCTAACCGACTCGCGGAATCTGAGGTTTTGGCTAAGTACCATTCCAGTGAGTTTTATCGTATAACAAGGGTGCGGTGACCGTTTTTAACGTTGTGTTCGCACCTCGCCAAGAACGATCGCCATGGACATTTAACAACAGGAAAGAAACAGTAGTATGACGGATCAAGTGGTATCAGGCGTCGTGAAATGGTTTAACGACGCGAAGGGATTTGGGTTCATCGGTCAGGACAACGGACAAGATGTGTTTGTGCACTACAGTGCGATAAACGCTGAAGGCCGTAAGACACTGCTCGAAGGCCAGCAGGTAACGATGGAAGTGACCAACGGCCAAAAAGGTCTTCAGGCGGCGAACGTCACGCCTCAGTAGACGCATCCGATGCCCGCAGAGCGCGGCAAGGGTAGTCAATCATCGATTTTACGCGTCGCGATGGAACGTGAATGGTTTCTTGCGCCTATTTTCCAGACAGCGCACGTTTCAAATCGCGATCATCGGTTGTCGCGGCGGCCTCAAAGTCAGCGATGGCCGCGTCCTCTCGGCCGTCGAGTTTTTCAAACAACAATCCGCGACGGTAGTGCGCCCATTCTCGTGCGGGCAAGTCACCAAATTGCGGCCCGTCAAGGTAGTCGCTGAGCGAGGCGACCGCAGCGGCCACTTTACTTTCCTCCGTCGTTTTGGAAAGCACCACATTTCGGCCAAGCTGATAACGCGCCATCTGCGCGCTGTACGTGTGGCGAGCATCCGTGCGAGCGGCGTTTAACGCCGCAGCAAAATAGTCATGTGCCCCGGACCAATTGTTATCGGCCTGCTCTACAAACGCGAGGGCCAGGGGCGCACGCGGATCATTTGGGTGATTCTCATACAGTGTCTGTAGCGTCTCGAGCTGTCGGACATCGTCGCTCAGTTTTCGATAGATGTTCGCAAAGGCCAGTTTGCCCTCCACTTCGTCGATCGACTCGAGTTGTTTAGCGAACCGTTTCGCGTCGTCGACACTGCCACCAAACAGCGCCGGTGCGCTGAGTTTGAACAAGATAATCCCTTGAAGCGCGTGTTGATGTTCCGGATCGGATTCAAGCGCCTGTTCAAAATGTGCCAATGAGCGCTTGGCAAACTTGCCAGCCCGGAACATGCTTGCGCGCGAGGCCTGTTGCCCATAGAGCTGTCCGGCAGCGGCAAGGGCATCGGCGTTCTGGGGGTGTTGCTCGAGAACTTGCGTAATCCGTTGTTGGGCCGCATCCAGTTGGTTTTGCGATAGCTCGATGCGTGCATAGAGTGTTTGCAGTTCGGGGGAACCATCAAAGTCGTCGGCAGCGAGCACTTCTACTTTGGCGCGCTCGTAATCGCCTTGTTCAAAAGCGAGTTGACCGGGCAGCGTATCCGCTTTGGATGAAAAGAGGGTAATCAGCACATAAATGCAGATAAACAGTTGAATGCCTTTACGCATGGGACGTACTCCGACGGGGTTTGCGCACATAGCGACGTGAAATTCGATTGATAATGATCGTGCCGACAACGGCCGGGGCGACCCACGGCACAAGCTGCCAGTGACCGCTAAGCGCGTCACTTAAAAACCGATTGGCGCCAAATACAAAAAAGGCGGTGTGTGAAGCGATGCCAGCACCGATCATGGAGGCAAGATGGGATTGAATGCGGTCGCCACGGGTTACCTTCGGGCGCCACGCGTAGCGCAGATTCGTGTAGGCCGTCGCGCTGCACAAGCCCGTAAAGACGTAGAACAAGATACTCGACTGTCGATAGGCGACAATCGCGAGCACGATGGCGAGGGTGATCAAGGCGCCATTCAACAACGTGTGGTCCAGGGCACGGGTTTTTTGACGGTCGAGACCCTCGCCAAGCGTGAGCAACCCATGACGGATATTCGCGATCACGAGCACACTGATGGCGAGCAGAAATAACGCCACACTTCGGCGCTGTTCGGCGGCGGCGAACGCATCGGCGGTCGATAGGTTCGCCTCCGAGTGCTTAATGCCATTGGGTCGATCATTATCATCACGCTGAGTATGAGTGCAGAAACCGCCACAAGGTTCATACACCGGGCGTACCAATGGCCCGTGCGGATATGCACGGCACCGCCTTTTTTTACGGCCACCGGAATCCAGAACAACACAAGCGACGCGGCGCCGGTGACGATGTGCGCGATGAGTATTACGGTAAATAGCTGAGCCATATCGGTTTCTCCAAATCGTATCGTCACTTTAGCGTGGTGCCCGCAGGCCACGACAGTGCGGAAAGTCATGATCTCAGACCATGACTTTTGGCCTATAGCGTCGGTGCGCGGAAGATGGATAATGATGGTATGAAACGTTCCTTGGACAGCCAATTGCACACGCTTGCTGCGTTTGTCACCTGGGCGACGGTGTTTGGACTGGGATTGCTGCTGATGCGTGATGCCGGAGCGCCTTACGCCGAGCGTATGACGGAATTTGTGGGGCTACAGATCGGTTTCATTCTGTTGCTGCTCGCCTCAGTGCGCGATCGAGGTTTATATGGAGTGCGCCCACAGGGCATTGTGCTTCTGTTTTTGTCGTTAGCCATCGTGATGTGGTTGGGCGCGCGCTTCCCCATTTCGTTTTTGCCGATTTACAGCATTATGTGGGTGTCATTGCTACCGTCGTTTTTTGGCACGCGTATGGCAGTGGCGCTGCTCCTAGGCGTAAACGTTGGCTGGTATCTCATTGAGCGATTTGCTTGGGGCGAATCGGACGCCGCGCTGGGCGTATTGCTATTTGCCACTTTTCATATGTTCGCGCTGTTTTCATCGCTTTCTGCGCGCCGTGCCGAAGACGCTACGCAGCATGCGCAGGAACTCAACCGAGGCTTGCTTGCAACGCAACAACTGCTGGCCGATGCGGCCAAGGAAAATGAGCGCACCCGGATTGCGCGTGACCTTCACGATCAACTCGGTCACCACATGACGGCGCTCACCATCAACCTGCAGGTAGCAGGACGATTGGCGGAGGGCGAGGTGAAGGACAAGGTTGATCAGTGTCACGACCTGTCCAAACAGCTTCTGGATGACGTGCGCCGTGCGGTATCGACGCTACGCGAGCACCGCATGCTGGATGTTGCCGGCTCACTTCAGCGCATTGTTGAGCGAGTGCCTGGACTGACTGTGCACCTGGACGTGCAGTCGGATTTGGCCGTCGACGACGTAGCGGTAGCCGAGGCCATCGTGCGCTGTGTTCAGGAAGCGGTTACCAATACGTTGCGGCATGCGCGCGCCAGCGAAAGTTGGATTCGCCTTTGGCAGGAAGATGGCCAGATTCGACTGGATGTTCGCGACAACGGCCGAGCTCGCCGCGGATTTACCCCTGGAAACGGCTTAGTGGGGATGCGCGAACGCATTGAAAAGCTCAACGGTCGACTGACGCTCGCCGCCGAACCGTCGTTTACGATTCAGGTGTCGCTTCCGAAGGTCGCCGTATGACCATATCGGTGGTGCTGGTGGATGATCAGAAACTGGTGCGCGACGGTATCCGCAGCCTGCTGGAACTATCCCATGACGTAAAGGTTATCGCCGAGGCGGCCACCGGCTTGGACGCGCTTGAACAGGTCAAATCCCATGCGCCAGATGTGGTCCTCATGGATATTCAAATGCCACAGATGAATGGGATCGAGGCGATCGACGCGATGACCGCGGCAGGCTTAACTGTGCCGGTGATTATTCTCACGACGTTTGATGATCATGAGCTTGTGCTGCAGGGACTGCGCGCCGGTGCCCGGGGGTACCTACTCAAAGACGTCTCCCTCGAAGATCTGATCGACGCCATCCAGCTCGTGCATCAAGGCGGAACGATGGTGCGGCCGGCGATCACCGATACGTTACTTCGAGCGGTGGATGGAGCTGACAGTGCCGGCCAAAGCTTCGACACGCTGCCAGAACCCGAGGCCCTCACCGCACGCGAGCTTGAGGTGCTGCGTCTGGTGGCAGGTGGTTATAGCAATCGCGAAATTTCAGACAGTCTTAAGCGCTCGGAGGGTACTGTGAAAAATCACGTGTCCAACGTGCTGTCAAAATTGGGTGTACGCGATCGAACGCGCGCCGTGCTGCGGGCGATCGAACTTGGCTTGCTCTAGTTCCCCACGGCGATGGACCGCCGCGCAGTGATCAGCGGTACTTGTCGTGAAGGCCCACGCCTTTGAGAATCAGCGGCAGTGCTTTGTCGATACGCCGCAGTTTGGTCGAAACGTGTTTGGCTTGCGCAATGTGCTCCGCGTATTCGCGGCGTTTGCCTGGCGTGAGTTTGGCAAACGCGGAGCGGGCTCTCGGGTTGCTGTCGAGCGCGCTGTTGAGTTCGGGCGGTAGGGTCTGACGACTGGCTCGTGCGGGCTTAATTTCTTGCTGCGAGTGGATATTGGCGATGGACTCCTTAACATAGCGTCTAATAATGCGCGGCTTGATGTCCCGGGCATGAGTCATGCGCCATTGGCGCAACGCCTTGGTTTTGCCTTCTTGTGCATTGATCAGCTTGTGGTGTTTATCGGCGAGCAGCGCGCCTTGGTGAAACCAAAGCCCGAAGTAGCTTTTAAAGCCTGACATGCCAACCACATTCTTGCCGTTGTAGGTGTAGCACGGCATGCCCCATTTGATGGTCTCTGTGAGCGGCGTGTCCAGCAGTATTGTGCGCAGCAATTTCAATTCGGTTTGCCATTGTTGGGTAGTGCGAAGGTACTGATTAACCGTCTTGGTTTTGCCCATTGCCCTCTCCGTTTGTTGGCGGCTCGCTCGCTATCATCATAGACAACCCGAACCCGCTTGTTCAAATTCGTGGTGGTTGACCGAATTAATCCTGACGATCGACGGGCCGAGTCGTTATCATACGGGCTCTGTCCATTTGTGCGGGAAATCGCCATGAACCTCACCGACGCCAATCTCGACATTCTTAGAACGGCTATGCAGACGCTGACAGCCGGATTCGATGGACTGCCGCCGTCCACCGCCCACCTTCACACAGATCAAAGCGCCGACATTCTTAGCCGTGCAGCGCGACGTCTGCACAATAATTATCCCTACCATCATCCGTTGTACGTGGGTCAGATGCTCAAACCCCCTCACCCGATCGCGCAGCTGGCTTACGCGTTGGCGATGAATCTCAATCCCAACAATCACGCACTCGACGGCGGACGCGAAAGCTCTCAGATGGAAAAAGAAGCCGTTGCCGCGATTGCCCAAATGTTTGGCTGGACCGATTTTATGGGTCATTTATGTGGTGGCGGTACGATGGCGAACTTCGAGGCGCTATGGGTTTCGCGAGAGCTGAACCAGTCTTCGGGCAAGATGGCCGTGTTGGCCTCGAGTCAGAGTCACTATACGCACTCACGTCTATCGCAAGTGCTGCAAATGCCTTATCGCTCTGTTGAGGTGGACAAGATAGGCAATATGGATATGGCGGCGCTTGAACGCGAATTGGAAAAAGGTGACGTGGGTCTGGTGGTCGCGACACTCGGCTCGACGCTAGCCGGTACGGTGGATCCACTGCCGGACATTCTCGCGCTGCGCGAGCGCTATGGCTTTCGCCTTCACGTAGACACGGCTTATGGCGGCTATTTTATGCTTACGGCCAATCTCGATCCGGCTGTGCGCATGGCCTATGACGCGATCCGCGACGCCGATTCGGTCGTGGTCGATCCGCACAAACATGGCCTTCAACCCTACGGATGCGGCTGTGTATTGTTCAAAGATCCGTCGGTAGGGCGTATTTATCAGCACGACTCACCGTACACCTACTTTTCTTCTGAAGAGTTGCATCTGGGTGAGATTACGCTCGAGTGTTCGCGCGCCGGCGCGAGTGCGGTGGCGCTTTGGTGTACACACGAGGCTTTTCCGCTAACCCCCGAAGGCGAGTTTGCCGCCTCACTGACGCAGTGCCGGCAAGCCGCCATGACGTTTTATCAGTGGCTGCATGACAGCGCTCGTTTCACGCCGCTGTTTGGTCCACAGCTCGATATTGTGTGTTGGGCGGTCGATGCACCCAGCGCCAGCGAGGCCTCGAAGCGGGCTAACCAGGTCTTCGATCAGGCCGCCAAGCACGACCTACATCTGGCCGTGGCATCGGTGCCCAAAAGCATGTGCTCAGCATTACAGTGTATTGATGACTGGGATCAAGACTCAGTCAGTGTTTTGCGCGCGTGTGTGATGAAGCCCGAACACCTTGACTATCTCGATGTGATCACTCGGCGTTTGGACAAGGCGACGGTGGAGGTGCTGGAGAACGATTTGCCGGGTACGTGATCCGTCGATCAAATCGCGTTAGCGATCGAGCACTCCTATTGGTCAGGGGCTGTTTTACGGGGCGGCACGTCGCAAAAAGTCTGCGCGTGCTAGCGCTTGCGCGCGAGATGATAGCGCGCGCTTTTACGCAGAAGTGTTCGCACTAACCCGCGTATAACGAACGCCACGACGATGAGCACGGCCAGTTCAACAAAATGCGTAAGCAGGACATTATCAATCGACGCAATGGCGGAGGTCGTGTGCAGCCAGCGCAAAGTGACCACACTCGCCAGTGCAAACAGCCACGCGCGATTGAACCCATCATCCCAACGCCACTGGGTTTCGTCAGCGCTTTGTCGTATCCACTCCTCAACCGGCGGCCGCGCTGGCCACCATGCGTCAACAAACAGTGCAACGGCGATGACGATTGTGGCAGCGATCGAAATGGGGTCGATGAGTATTGGTTGAGGTAGGCCGGCAAAAGCCAGTAACCGGTCAAACAGAATGCAGCAACCGGTAAACAGAAGCGCCAGATAACCGCCATGCGTGTAGTTACTGCGCGAATAGACAACTTCAGAATCGGCTTTTTCCCATTGGCGCCAGCCTAGGGCGAGTAAACCGTAGCCCAACAGGCCCACAGCAAGCAGCGACAGCGCGGCAAGCGCCGAGCCGGACAAGTTGAGCCAAAACGCGGAGGCGCGCTCCGCCCAGCCATAGGGAACAGCGTCAATGCCGCGCTGTAACACGGCGCGAGTGTGGGCGGCGAGCGCATTGGGCGTCACTTGCGATAAATAGATTGACACCGCCGTTGCGATGACCACAAACCATCGCAGAATCGACTTCACGCTTGCCCGAAATCTCCGCCGCAGCGACGCGCGGACGTTAGCTTGATCCATTTCGTCCAACACGTCGTTGTTTTGCAGCCCTGGATAGCGTGCCTCGCGCAGCAGTGTATTGGTCACGCGTGTGACAAACTCATCCCGGTTGAGCCAATACGACGTGTGGTCAAAGACAGTGCTGCGGCGATTGGTCACCTCAAACGACGCCAAATAGTCGATCTTGCGATCAAACATCGCGCCGCCCGGCACCGGGTCGTGCGACGCGTAGGTGTCTGTCCAGCGAAATGACTGTTGCGGGTTGTCCGTGAACATCTGACTGGGGTCGAGATAGCTTTCGAGCCGGCTGTCTTCTGAATGCGCACGCAATGCAATTACTAGTAATGCAAACCCGAGCGCGCAAACGAGCAGAGACGCTAGATTTGTCGTGGTCCACAAAAGCGTGGCGCCGGTTGCGATGAAGCCCGTGGCGAGGGTGGCGAGCCAAGGGTACCACCAGCTGGCATGTGCGCCACCACGAACATGCGTAAGCTTGACCAACCCGGAGCCGTACGTATAAAGATGCAGACGTTTGCGCAGAGCGGGCTCGTCCCACTGATAAAGGCCGAGGCGCGATACCGCGGCCCCCTGCGAATGGGCCAGCACCACAATCGGTCCCGATACTCGTTCGGCCAGCCAAAGCAGTCGCTCGCGGAACACGCCGAGAATCGCCGCCTCCTGCACGGGGTTATCGGTAAAGACCAGCGCATCGCCGGCAATGCGAATCAGTATGTTGCGAAGTCCGCGCGCCACCGGCCCAATAATCGGCAGAAAGGACAGCAGGTTCACAACCATCAATGACAAACAGATAAAGGGCAAAGCCGCGGCCATGGCAAGATAGGCGAGTGTGGCCGGAATGGCGCTCACGATTTTTTGACCCAAGGTGGGGCGCTTCAACGCGCGCCGGATGAAGCGCCCAAAATGCCGCACGGCCACTGAGGGAAGGGCCATCAGCGACCAGTTGGTGAGCTGCGCGTACTTCGGCTCGAGAAACGATTCTGCCCAATGGCACTCCGCGAACGCCCAGTGTTTACCCAGTACAGCGATGTCCAATGAGGGTGGCTCGTCCGTTGTGCCCTTGGGTTTTGAGGTGAGCAGCGAGACATCGACGCCGTAGTTGGCTAAGCAACGGATAATCGCATTGCCGGCCGCCTCCAACGATTCGCCGGCTTTTTGAATGCCGATACCGTGCACGACCAGAATGCCGATATCGTCGACGCTGTTCTCGGAATTTTCCATGCAGCTTCCTTCTACACCACCGTGAACGTGATGGTGCACCAGAGTGTTCGATGGACATCGCCCGGCGCGGCGATCGCGCTCCGCGTCTTGGTCGATCCTATCGGGGAGCGAGCTCTAATCTTGCATGCCGCAGCGCAAAAAGCCAGCGCGAGTTGCGGGGGTTGGCCGAAAAATAGGTGTCATCAGAGCGGCTCTGAGCTTTTTTGATGTTCCATCGAACCGGCCCACCGTCTGGGGCGCATGGATACGGTGGAAATACCACACTGGCGCGACCATCCGCGGCGCTAACACATCTATTGGAGGTTGCGTACACGGCGAACCTAACGGGAGAACAGGATGTTTAAGCACTTAACGATGGTATTGGGCGTCATGGCACTGAGTGCCTGCACCATCACGACCGATCTCACCACTCAGGACGATGGCTTCGATAGCTGGATAATGGTGTTGGAGAACGACGCCGACGGCAATACGCTCGAAGGATCCAAAGACGTCTTGATCCGTGCCGTTCGTAACGGCAAACCCGTGCGCGTGTACACGGCGGGTCGACGCATCGAACACGCGGCCGATGCTCAGTTTCTATCGATATTTGACGGCGAAGTCTTTGCACAGCTGACACCGATTGAGTCTCAGCGACCGACTCTCGAGCCTCTGCAAATGGTGTTTCGGGAACCCGGTCAAAAATGGCGTGCTATTCGCGGTACGAACGGATTTGTTACGGCCTTTATGGACGGTGGTGAGCCGAATATCCGTCAGGCCGGCACGGTCTGGTTTGTGCAGTATTAATCCCTCACAGGCGATTTTTCGTGGCTCATCCGCTTTGCGGATTGGCCGTTAAATCACTCCGTCGCCGCTTGAGATAGCGCGATCACCCACAGGGATGAGTGGTGAACCGCTGCCGATCTGTTCGTGGTCGCCTCGCCGTGTCATCCGCCGTGCGCACCATCACGGTGGTAGACAGGAGACTCGATGTCGTTCTAACGTTGTAAACGCTCGGTTTGTCTCAATCGAGGCCAACCTAGACGGGCGTCATTTGCGCCGGCACACGCAAATGCATATAGTTTTTAGCATCTGAATACACTTTGGTTGTATGCGAGGCGAAGCGCATACGACCCGTCAAGTACACAACCTTTGGAGAATTCTATGAAGCGTAGTGCGCTCATGCTCGCGTTCGTGTGGCTGTTTGCTTTGGCTGGCTGTGATTCAGGAGGCGCAAATCCGTCGGCGGCCTCATCGGCCGAAGCGACGGCCGCGCCGAGTGGGCCTGAACCTGACCGAGCAATGTTGGCCGCGACCAAACAACGCAAGGCTTTATTCACACTCATTTTTAAGAACTACTTGCCTATAGCCAGCATGGCGCGCGAACGCATTCCTTTTGATGCCGACGTGGTGCGCACAAACGCGGAACATATCCAAAACTTGGGCGCGATGATGGCCGATGTATTTGAAACCGATACGCGCGGTTCCGGCGTTGTCACCGAATCGCTCGACGCCATTTGGGAACAGCCCGAAAAGTATGCGCAAAAAATTTCTGCTTTTCAGGCAGCCAGCGTGGCGCTTGTAGGTGCCGCGGCAACCGGCGATGAAGCGACAATAAAAGCGTCTGCCGGTCGCTTAGGCCAGTCGTGCGGCTCGTGCCATGACGACTTCAGGGTTGACGACGACTAGCACACGTTGCCGCGCTTTGACGGATAAACCCACAACTCGACTTGTCTGGGACTTGCCGACGCGCCTATTTCATTGGTTGTTAGCGTTGAGTCTGCTGGCGTCGTATGTCACCGCTAAAATCGGCTACGACGCGCGTCAGCTGCACCTTTGGCTTGGATACTGGATGATCGGTTTGCTCGCGTTTCGTATCGTGTGGGGTTTTGTTGGCACTCGGCATGCGCGCTTCTTGGCCTTTTTCCCGACACCGGGTCGAGTGGTGGCCTACCTAAAACGCGTTGCACGTGGCGAGGCAAAGGAAACGGTCGGTCACAACCCGCTTGGTAGCATCATGATTTTTATGACGCTTGCCCTGCTGAGCTTACAGGCAGTCAGTGGGTTATTTGTGGATGACGAAATCATGTTTGCCGGGCCTTACGCCATGGCGGTGTCGGTGGAGTTCGCCAGCTGGATGAACAGAATCCATCATACTGCGATCAATCTGATTCTCGTGTTGGTCGGCATTCACATCGCGGCGGTGTTGTATCACGTGTTGGTCAAAAAAGAAGGCCTTATCCGAGCCATGTTCAGCGGCCGGAAGTCGGCCGATGTTGTGCCCGAAGAGGAGAGTATTGGACATTCTCGGTTGGGAATGGCGTTCGCGGTTGGGGTTGTTGTCGCAGGATTGACGTATTGGATGACACTCGGCGCCTGAATTTCTTTGTCGTAAAGCAATGGCATGCTGAGCACTACGCGGATACCTCAAGCGGTTTCGCTATGCTCACTCTAGGATCCAGGCGGAAGATCAACGCGACAATCGGGGTCAAACTAACTAGCGTTGCAAATGAAAAGAAAATCGACTGCGCACGCCTTTCTTGGCAACTGGCTTTCTGTCAAGGAATGCAGGGGTGTAACGAAACGTATTGATCGATTCAAACGACGCTGCAATGAATGAATCATGTCCTTCGGACATGCCGACGCGCAAACGCAATACGGACTGATTGACATGCATTGCGACGGGATCTTAAAAACGCACTCGCGATAATCGCTATCCCTGCCTGTCATCATCGTGCTGCCTCGTTGAGGTTTCACTCAACGAGGCAGCTCGAATTCGATAATTTGATTAGGGATAGGCATAGCTTGACTGAATGCCAAGCGGTATGCCGGCAAACGAGTAAAGCAGTAAGAACACCGACCACAGGGCCAGGAACGACAGCGAGTAAGGCAGCATCATGGCCGTTAGCGTGCCAATTCCGGTGCTCTTAACGTAACGCTGGCAATACACCACCACCAATGGGAAGTAAGGCATCAGCGGAGTGATGATATTGGTACTCGAGTCGCCGACCCGATAGGCGGCCTGTGTGAGGTCAGGCGAAATGCCCAGCTGCATCAGCATCGGCACAAAAATGGGCGCAAGCAGCCCCCATTTGCCACTCGCGGAACCGACGAAAATATTTACAAATCCGGTAAGCAAAATAATGCCGACGATGGTGATCGACGAGGGTAACGCCAACGCTTTGAGCGCCGCGGCCCCTTTGAGCGCGAGCAGCACACCGAGATTGGACTGACCAAAGGCATACACAAACTGAGCGATAAAAAACATGATGACCAGGTAGTACGCCATGCTGTTCATTGACTTTGTCATACCGACAATCACGTCTTTAGATCCCTTCATCGAACCGGACACGGCACCAAACACAATGCCGGGAATCAGGAACAGCAAGAAGATAAGCGACACAATCGATCGCATCAGTGGCGCCTGAAAACTGGATATGTCGCCCGTTGCGTCGCGCCAAGGCGAGCCGGCGGGCAGCGAGGTGGCGATAAGGACAATAACCCCGAGCAACATCGAGATGCCCGCCCACCGCAGACCTTTGCGTTCCGCTTCCTCGAGATTTTTCATTTCGGGTAGATCTTCGGCGTCTCCGTCGATTTCCTGGCTCTGCAGCCTCGGTTCGACGATTCGGTCCGTAACAAACCAGCCCAATGCCACGATCAGAACCGATGAGGCCGTCGTAAAGAAATAATTATTGAGTGGATTGAGTGTGACGTCGGGATCGAGAATCTGTGCGCCCGCTTGAGTGAGGCCTTGCAGCAAAGGATCGATCGAAGACGGTATGAAGCTGGCTGAAAAACCGCCCGAAACACCGGCAAACGCGGCCGCGATGCCCGCGAGCGGATGTCGACCGGCGGCGTAGAAAATGACGCCACCCAGCGGGATAACAAGCACATAACCCGCGTCGGCGGCGGCGTGACTAGCGATCCCCACCACGATCACCATCGGTGTGATGAGTTTGGCTGGCGTCACATTCAGCAGCGCTCGAAGACCGGCGTTGATAAAGCCTGTGTGTTCAGCCACGCCGATTCCCAGCATGGCTACGAGCACCACGCCCACCGGATGAAAATGCGAGAAGTTCGTCACCATTACCGATAAAAACTCGGTAAAGGCTGATCCGGACAGCAGGTTATTGATAACCAGCTTTTCCCCGGAGCGCGGATCGATTACGTCGAAACTCACATACGATAGCAGCCACGACAGCACCCAAACGATAAACAGCAGGGCGACAAAAAGGATGGCGGGATCGGGCAGTTTATTGCCTACGCGCTCAACGGTACCCAGCCAGCCACCTGATTTTTTTATTGTTTCGGTCATTGTTCTTCCCGTTTCATACCAGACCGGGAGTTTACCGTAATTGGTGCCGGTTTATGTATCGACACCGCGTGACGCCCGACATGTGGTCAGTTGGGCGGGTCATCACGCATCGCACAATCGCGCCGACGGTCGTGTGGCCTTCGAGCCAAAGAGGAGCAAACAGTTGAAATAAAAGGGAGAAAGTAAACGAGTAATCAGGCGGGTTTGTAGGGAGCGAGCTCCGCAATTAGACGCTTAAGCTCATTGTCTTTGGCCTGCCATTTTTCGTTCACCCAGGTTTGGAAGCGGTCGCGAAAGGCCGAGTCGTTAAGGTAATCGCCGTTGAATATCCAGTCAGGAAGGATCTCATGCTGCACTTTAACGACCACTTTGCGCATGCGGCCACACATAAAGTCCCAGAAGCTCAGCTCGGTGGGATAGGCGATCGTGACGTCTAGGTAGTTTTTCATTTTGTTGCCCAGTACCGAAATGGCAAAGGCCAGTCCGCCGGCTTTGGGTTTGAGCAGATGCTGATAAGGCGAGAGTTGTTGCGCGTGTTTGGCCCGAGTAAATCGAGTGCCTTCGAGAAAGTTAATGACGGTGGCCGGATAGTCGTGCAGTTTGGCGCAAGCCTTGCGGGTGGCTTCGAGGTCGTCCGCACGCAGTGTTGGATTGGCTTCAATCTCTTTGCGCGAATGGCGTTTCATGAACGGCATCTCAAGCGCCCACCAGGCTAAACCCAGTAGCGGTACCCAAATGAGATTCTTTTTAAGGAAGAATCGAGGGAACGGAATGCGTCGGTTGAGCGCCACCTGCAGCATAAACACGTCATTCCAGCTTTGATGATTGCTGCCCAGTAGATACCAATCATTGTGTTTAAGACCATCAACACCGCGAATATCAAAATCGATCTTGAGGATTCTGACCATCATGCGGTTGCACCAAATCCAACTCTCGCCAATCGTCTCTAGACCTCGAAAGCAGGCATTGCGCACGATCGGTAGTGGGACGAGCAATTTAACGATAGCGATGGCGTAAAACGGTATGATCCAGAACGTCAAATTCAGCACAAACAACAGCATACTGATGCTGCCCAAAATGGGCGCTGGTAAGAAAGTCATACTGGATTCCCGTTTTGCTCGAACGCGTATAAGACCCGACGCGCAGTCGTCATCATGTGAAGCATGATACTTGGATTACCCACACTTTGGCATACCCCTTTGGACTATCCGCTGGCGGTGACGGCTGCGACGAGCCTGCACAGGTGAATCAGGCGGCTTCAGCAAGCGGCGCCGTTCGCCGGCGCTCGTGGCGGTAGAGCGATTGCATAAACTCAACGGACAGTGGATAAGCGGCCTTCCACTCGTTGGCATCGGCGATCAGCGAGTCGGGCATATCCTCGGCACCGAGTCGAACATTGTCGGCAGCGCCGCCGCCAAACTCTTCCGGTTGCAGCCAGAGGCTCGAGATGCCCGCAAACGCGTAGTCAACGAAACTGCGCGTTTCGTCAACCAGATGGCCATTCTGCGCAAGTCGCGATTCGGTATCGGCCAGCAGCTTCTCAATGAAGCCTTTGGCCTTTTCGACATTGCCTGGCGTGATGCGGAATGACTTGGCGATCATGGTGCGCAGCAAAGGCGCCACGAGCCGGCCGAATGCGCGCTGAAACGCAGGCGTATTAGGGTCGTTAAGGCCCCAAAGGATATCGAGTTTTTCCGGGTGTTTGAGCATGTGCGAGTACACCCACACCTGCAGATTGACGCCATAGCGATCCAGCGTTTGTTCAAACGCGACACGCTCTGGCGTGGGTGCCAAGAACGCCCGTTTTTCGGGTGCTTCATGGGCATACCGTCCCCAAAGATAGCGAAGAATCTCGGGCGAGTTGCCGATTGATGTGGTCACCGCGCCGGTGTGTACACGCAGTCGAGGTACGGAACGACCGGTGAAAAAGGCGCCCATTGACCCCACGCTTTGGTGCTCTTTGTACGGTATGTCCGCGCGATCCAGGCACCAGCGCACCTTCTCCACAAAGTGGCTCACCGCAATGGTGTCGAGCTGAATCTCAGGGTTACCCCGGCGCATCAAGCCCTGAAGCGTTGCGCCCCAGCGGAGCACAAGCCAAACCAGTACGAGCATCAGCGCAACAAACCAGCCGAACTCGAACATTGCCACGACTAGCGGTAGCGCGAGTAAGGCGATAAACAGTTTCACATCGGTGGTCATGGAACAAACCTGGTGATCAGTGTGCCGGTAGTGCGTTTCGACTCGACGGGCATCGCCTGTTCTCTAAGCGAGCGAAGGTCGTAACTAGTGCACTTCTAGATAGTTAAGAATACCACGGGCGGCTTCCCGTCCTTCAAACACCGCGGTCACCACCAGGTCGGCGCCCCGCACCATGTCCCCACCGGCGAACACCTTGGGATTGGTGGTTTGAAAGGGTGTGTGGGGGTTGCGCTCGACTTTAACGAGATTGTTATCGAGTAGTTCGATGTTGTGGTGGCTGAACCAGGCGGCTGGACTGGGACGAAAACCAAAGGCGATGATCACGGCATCGGCCTTGAGCACTCGCTCAGTGCCGTCAATATTCTCGGTTACCTGACGCCCTCGAGCGTCTTTAGGTCCGAGGCGCGTCGTGACAATCTTAACCCCTTCTACTTTTTTCTCACCCATGATTTCAATGGGCTGAGCGTTAAACTCGAACGACACGCCTTCTTCACAACTGGCCACATAGTCGCGTCGCGAACCCTGCAGGCTGTCTTCCGGGCGGCGGTACGTGCAGGTGACTGAGCGCGCGCCGTGTCGAATGGAGGTTCGATTGCAGTCCATCGCGGTGTCACCTCCACCCAGAACAACCACATGTTTGCCGCGCATATCGACAAACTGGTCAGCCGCTCCAGGCAGCAGCAGCTCGCGATGAATGTTGCCGATCAGAAAGGGAAGCGCTTGATGCACACCGGGTAGCGCTTCGCCCGGCAAGTTGCCGCTGACGGCTGTGTAGGCACCCATTGCCAAAAACACCGCATCGTAGTCGTCGAGCAGTGCGTCGAACGCCAGGTCCTTGCCGATTTCGACACCCATTTTAAATTCCACGCCCATTTCACTGAGAATCTGGCGTCGTGTATCGACCACCTGCTTCTCAAGTTTGAATGGCGGAATGCCGAAGGTTAGCAGCCCACCAACGAGCGGATATTTATCATAGATCACGGGTTTAACGCCGTTACGCACCAGGATATCAGCCGCCGCCAGCCCGGCGGGTCCGGCGCCGACAATCGCCACGCGCTTATCGGTAAATTTCACCGCCGACATGTCGGGGCGCCAACCTTGGCGCAGTGCTTCATCGGTAATGAAACGCTCAATGTTGCCAATACTGACTGCGCCTAGACCGTCGTTGAGCGTGCACGCCCCTTCGCATAACCGATCTTGCGGGCAAATACGTCCGCATATTTCCGGTAGCGAATTGGTCTTATGGGACATCTCGGCGGCTTCGAACAGATTGCCTTTGGCCAACAGATCGAGCCACGCTGGAATGTGGTTGTGTACCGGGCACTTCCACTCACAAAAAGGCACCCCGCACGAGATGCAGCGGCCCGCCTGTTCGGTGGCGCCTTGCTGATTGTAATGGCCGTAAATTTCGCGAAAGTGATGCACGCGTTCGGCAACCGGCGACTTTTCAGGGTCGGTGCGCGGAATGTCCAGGTACTGAAGGGGATTCTTACTCATAAGTTCTACGCGGCGCGACGCAAGGCCTCCAGCAGTTGATCAAGCCCCACGGCCTTGGGTTTAACCATCCAAAACAGAGGCAGGTAAGTGCGAAAATCATCCAGAATATGCTGCGCCCAGGTGCTACCGGTTTCTTGCTGGTGGCGCACGATGAGACCATGCAGGTGATGCAGTTGCGCTTCCATGCTTTCCTGGGTAATGCGATGAATATCGATTAGCTCGTGATTGTAGCGATCAACAAAGTCGCGCCGCTTGTCCAGCACATACGCGAAGCCGTTGGTCATGCCGGCACCAAAGTTGATGCCGGTGTCGCCAAGTACGGTGACCACACCGCCGGTCATGTATTCGCAGCAATGATCGCCAGCGCCCTCCACGACTGCCGTAGCGCCCGAATTGCGCACACCGAACCGTTCGCCGACTTGGCCGGCCGCATACAGTTCGCCGCCTGTGGCGCCGTATAAACACGTGTTGCCCAGAATCACGGTGTCTTGCGACTTAAACGACGAGTGTTGCGGTGGACGCACCACGATCTTGCCGCCGGCCATGCCCTTGCCCACGTAGTCGTTGGCGTCGCCCTCTAGATAAATATGCAGACCACCCGCGTTCCAGGCGCCGAGACTTTGGCCGGCCGAACCGCTTAACTGAAGTGTAATGGGCTTGTCGGACATCCCGTAATCGTCGTGCGCACGGGCGATCTCTCCGGACAATCGGGCACCGATCGAGCGGTTGTAGTTGCGCACTTCATAGTGAAACGTGCCACCGCTTTTGTTGATGATGGCGTCGCTCACGTCGTCGAGCATGCGTTCGGCAAGCTCGGCCTTATCAAACGGGTCGTTCGACTCGCTCACGCAAACATGCGTGATGCTGGCCAGCGCTGGACCGTCGGAAATCAGTGGCGACAAATCGAGTCGGCTTTGTTTGCTGGTAATGCCGTCGAGCTCTTTGAGCAGATCGACGCGCCCTACGATGTCTTCCAGCCGAGTAAATCCCATCAGCGCAAGAATGTCTCGCACTTCCTGCGCCACAAACTGGAAGTAATGGACGACCATCTCGGGCAGCCCAATAAAGTGCTTCTCGCGCAGCGTCTTGTTCTGTGTCGCGACGCCCGTCGCGCAGTTATTGAGATGACAGATTCGTAAATACTTGCATCCCAATGCGACCAGTGGCGCTGTGCCGAACCCGAACGTCTCGGCGCCCAGCAGTGCCGCCTTAACCACATCGAGCCCGGTTTTGAGACCGCCGTCCGCTTGCAGTTGAACCTTGCCGCGCAAATCGTGAAAGCGCAGCGTCTGATGCGCCTCGGATAAGCCAATTTCCCAAGGGCTGCCAGCGTATTTCACGGACGTCAGCGGACTGGCGCCAGTGCCACCATCGTGTCCTGAGATGGTTATCAGATCGGCATAGGCCTTGGCCACGCCGGCTGCAATCGTTCCCACCCCAGGTTCCGCGACGAGCTTGACCGAGACCAGCGCGGTTGGATTGACCTGTTTGAGATCGAAAATGAGTTGCGCAAGATCTTCAATTGAATAAATGTCGTGATGAGGCGGTGGCGAAATGAGGCCCACGCCCGGTTTAGCAAAGCGCAGCCGAGCGATCATCTCGTCGACCTTATGGCCAGGGAGCTGGCCGCCTTCCCCGGGCTTGGCGCCCTGCGCCATTTTGATCTGAATGACTTCCGCGCTGGTGAGATAGGCCGGTGTCACACCAAAACGACCAGAGGCCACTTGTTTGATCTTCGACGCCTTCTCGGTGTTGTATCGCGCCTTATCCTCACCGCCTTCGCCGGAATTGGAGCGCGCATTGAGTCGATTCATAGCGATTGCGAGCGCTTCATGCGCTTCGGGCGACAATGCGCCCAGCGACATACCGGCACAGTCGAAGCGCGGGGTAATCGCCTCGATGGGCTCGACCTCTTCCACTGCGATGGCGCGTTCGGGTGATTCAATCTGCAGCAAATCGCGCAGTGTCGACGGCGGTCGTTCGTTTACAAGTTGCGCAAAGCGTTGATATTCGTGTTCGTCATTGGTGCGTACCGCCGCTTGCAGTGCGCCGATCACATCGGCGTTGTACATGTGGTACTCACCGCCGTACACATGTTTCAGCAGGCCGCCATGATCGATCGGTTGCGTGACATTCCAGGCCTGTTTGGCTAACAGCCGCTGGTCATTCTCTAGATCCGTAAAGCTCGCCCCTTCAATGCGACTCACCGTGCCGGGAAAGCAACGCTCAACGACGCTTTGATCGAGTCCCACGATTTCAAACAGCTGCGCACCGCGATAGCTCGACACGGTGGATATGCCCATCTTCGACATGATCTTGAGCAGGCCTTTTCGAATACCACGCCGATAGCTACGACCAAGCTGCGAGCGCGTGAGATCGTGATGCACTTCGCCCGTGCGCACCATCTCGGTGAGCGTTTGGTAAACCATGTAAGGGTAGACGGCCGTCGCACCAAAACCTAAAAGACACGCAAAGTGATGTGAATCGCGCGCCGTACCCGTTTCGACCAGGATATTGCACTGGCAGCGCAAGCCCTCCTGCACCAGCCGATGATGAACGGCTGAGGTTGCGAGCAACGCGTGCACAGGATAGAGCGACTCTTTTAGGTAACGATCGCTGAGCAACAAAATGAGATTGCCATCGCGCACGGACTCGACGGCTTCATCACATATGTCGTTGATCGCGTCGGCCAAGTTTTGCTCCAGAGGGCGATTCAGATCGATCATCGTATGTGCAATGGCCATGCCATCATCCGACACTAGCTGGCGCAGTTTCCGCTGAGACAGTACCGGCGAGTTGAGCACGATATGTTCGGCGTGCTCGGGCTTAGGTTCGAATACATTGATCTCTTTGCCGACCTGCACCTGCAGTGACATGACAATCGACTCACGTAGAGGATCGATGGGTGGGTTGGTCACTTGGGCAAATTGCTGGCGGAAGTAGTCGTACAGCGAGCGCGCTTTTTGCGACATCACCGCGATGGGCGCATCATCACCCATAGATCCGACCGCCTCGCGTTGTGCCTGCGCTAACACGCGGATCACCTCGTTGCGCTCTTCGAACGAGATGCCGAACATTTTGTTGTAAACGCTAAGCGTCGCGTCATCCATCGGCTCGGCGGTGAGACGGACATCGATTAGATCGGTGTCGAGATAGCGCACACCCTCTTTTAGCCAAGACTTATAGGGGGCTCGAGCAGCAAGCTTCTTTTCAATCAGCTCGTTGGTGAGCAGTTCGCCGCTCGCCAAATCGATGGCGATCATGTCACCGGGGCCAAGCTTGCCTTTGGCGACGACGTCTTCCGGCGGATACTCAATAACGCCTGTTTCGCTCGCGATGGTGATCAAGTTGTCCGTGGTCATCGTGTAGCGCGCTGGACGTAGCCCGTTTCGATCGAGAATGCAGGCGGCGTACTTGCCATGCGACAACACAATACCGGCCGGACCGTCCCAGGGCTCCAGGTGCGGGCCGTAAAATTCGTAAAACGCGCGCACATCGGGATCCATCGCGTCGACCGTCTGCCAGGCCGGTGGTACCAACAATCGCATGGCCTGGACCACATCCATGCCGCCCATCACGAGTACTTCGAGCATGTTGTCGAGCGAGGCCGAGTCGGATCCGGCCATCCCGACCAGCGAAGAAAACCGCTCGAGCCCGGGAATCAGTGGCGACTGAAATAGCGCTCGCCGCGCCTGCGCCCAGTTGCGGTTGCCCTGAATGGTGTTGATTTCGCCGTTGTGCGCGAGCAGGCGAAACGGCTGAGCGAGTTTCCATTGGGGTAGCGTATTGGTGGAAAATCGCTGATGAAAAATGCAAACCGAAGTGGTGAGACGTTCGTCGCGCAGATCTTCATAAAACTGATCGAGGTACTCGGGCATCACCATCGCTTTGTACGACACCGCATCTGGCGACAGACTGGCGATGTAGGTGTCGGAGCGTTCCAATTCGACCTGTTGTTCGATTGCGCGACGTGCAAGAAAAAGCTGACGTTCGAACGTGGCGCGATTATCGTCCGCCGCGTTGACAAACACATGTTCGATGCGTGGCAAGGTGCGAAGCGCTTCCTCGCCACACGCATCCGGATCGAGCGGCGCCAACCGCCAGCCGGCGGGGTGCAGATTTGCCGCGCGCAATTCGGATTCAATCCGGGCCCTGGCGGGTTCGGCCAATTGGTCATCAGCAGGTAAAAACACAACACCCACCGCGAACAAGTGGCCGACATCGATGTTTTGTTCATTGGCGATTAGGCGAAAGAATGGCTCGGGATTACGCAGGAGCAGGCCGCAACCGTCGCCGGTTTTGCCGTCGGCCGCGACGGCACCTCGATGCGTAAGGCGGCTAAGCGCGCTGACTGCCGACGCGATAATGCCGTGGGATCGTTCATCGAAACGATGAGCGATCAGGCCAAAGCCACAGCTGTCCTTCTCGAAACGGCTGTCGTATAAACCCGGTGCGTTGTTCAATCTTTCCCCCGATGTTGCATCACTCAACAACCCACATTCCGTGGCGGGTAGCGCGTTCGGCCCGTCTCGTCGGCCGGTCAGTTCGCCCAGGGCCGACGGGCTGAACCGTCATCCGTCGCCGTGAGCGAATCGAGCGCTGGGTCATTCACCAAGCGCCAGTCTGCGAGACGGCATGAGTCTGGTCAGGCGTCGAACGTTTGCGCAGATTGCCTGCGCGGAACGAGACGGCCCATAAATGTAGAGTTTGTTGCAACGCAATGCAACGGATGCAATTGAAACCAAGCCGGCTAATAAAAAGAAGGAATTAGCTCATATATGGAAGGCGCGATAGGCACCAATTTAGTGCATATATAAACAATTTTCTCAGTAGACTGAGTTTAGTTACGGTTTCATAAGCAATTATTGCAACTCACCATAACTCCGTGTCACATTGGCCCTGCGGTTGTACTTATCCGCAACCGTGATGAGAAAGAGGCAGCAATGCATTTACCGTACCCAGTCTATATTGTTCCCCGCCGCGCACCGCGGCGCAATTCCGGAGTTTTATCCGAGGCTGGTTAGTACGCGAATGCGAGTGTATTTAAAACCCGGCCATTTGGTCGGGTTTTTTTTATGTCTAAACTATGGCAATGCAGCATAAACAGGAGCATTGATGAAGCACTTTTTATCCACCGAGGACTGGAGTCAGTCTGAATTGCAAAATCTGCTGTCGATGGCTGCGGACCTCAAGCGAGAACCGATCAACAACGCGCTTGCGGGCAAAAGCATTGCGTTGCTCTTTTTCAACAACTCTATGCGCACCCGCACATCGTTTGAATTGGGTGCGCATCAGCTCGGCGCAAAAGCCATTGTTTTAACACCCGGTAAAGATGCCTGGCCTTTGGCGTTTGATTTGGGCGAGGTGATGGACGGCGTGGCCGAGGAGCATGTGGCCGAGGCGGCGCAGGTATTGTCTCGCTACTGCGACTTCATTGCCGTCCGGTGTTTTCCCAAATTTGAAAACTGGCAGCTCGATCGCCAGGATCGCGTGATTCAGTCGTTCGCCGAATACGCCACGGTGCCTGTCATTAATATGGAAACTATTGTCCATCCCTGTCAGGAGCTGGCATTGGCCATGACGATGCAAGAGCACTTTGGCACGTTAGCCAATCGCAAATTCGTGCTCACGTGGACATATCACCCCAAACCACTGAATTCCGCCGTCGCCAATTCCGCTTTGTTGATCGCAACCAAGCTCGGTATGGATGTCACCTTATTGTGTCCGAACGAAGAGTATTTACTCGACGCACACTACATGGAGGCCGCCAAAGATTTCAGTGCCGCGGCGGGGCAAACGCTCACGGTGACGCACGACATCGCCGCCGCTTATGACGGTGCCGACATGGTGTACGCCAAGAGTTGGGGCGCCTTGCCCTATTTTGGCCGATGGCCCGAAGAGCAGCCCATGCGCGAGCAACATCGGCATTTTATCGTCGACGAAGCAAAGATGGCGCGGACAAACAACGCTCGATTTAGTCATTGCTTGCCGCTTCGCCGCAATGTAAAAGCCACTGACGCGGTGATGGACGCTGACTACTGCATGGCCGTTGATGAGGCCGAAAATCGTTTACACGTTCAAAAAGCGCTCATGATGCGCCTGAATGAACACGCGTCGTTTAAGTTGAACGACGAATGAACGTCGAGTCAGTACAAAGAAGGAACACGCTGGAGAGTACGTCACGACCCATGGCCAATCGATCGGGGCCAGGTCGAGCGACACGATTAACGTCACGATCGAGGAGTGTTTGATGTCCCAGTCTGTAGTACTTGCCTTTTCCGGTGGTTTGGATACGAGCTTTTGTGTGCCGTGGTTGCGTGAACAAGGCTTTGAGGTGCACACGCTCTTTGTTGACACCGGCGGTGTCGGCCAGGATGAGGTTGAACGCATCGAAGCGCGCGCCATGGCACTCGGTGCTGAGAAACACCACTGTTTTGACGCCTCGCATGACGTGTGGAATGAAGTGCTCATACCGCTCATTCGTTCTGGTGGATGGTACCAAGGTCAGTATCCGCTGCTGTGTTCTGATCGCTATGTCATTGTTAAAGCGTCGTTGGCATTGTGTGATCGGTTGGGTACCAAGCACTTTGCCCACGGCTGCACCGGCATGGGTAACGACCAGGTGCGTTTCGATTTAACGGTAAAAACGCTGGGCGACTACAACATCATCGCGCCCATTCGTGCTATCCAACGAAAGGGACTCAATGTACGCGAGTACGAGAAGGCGCAACTCGAAGCACTGGGTTTCGATGTACCGGACAAGACTGACCAGTACACCATCAACGAGAATCTGATGGGTGTGACGCTTTCGGGCTCTGAAATTGACGAGTGGAAGGAGCCCGGTGAAGGTGCGCGGGTGTTGACGAAACCGGCGAGCGTATGGCCGTCTGAAACACTGCGAATCGATGTGACGTTTGAGCGCGGCGTGCCGGTGGCACTCGACAACTCGCCAATGAGTGGCCCGGATTTGCTCGCCACGCTGAACCGCGAGTTCGGGGTGTACGGCGTTGGTCGGGGTATCTATACGGGGGACACCACCGTTGGTCTTAAAGGACGCATCGTATTTGAGGCGCCGGGCATTACGGCACTCGACGTTGCGCATCGCGCCTTGGAAGAGGCCACCAGTACGCGGCAGCAGAACGCGTTCAAGTCGGTTGTGGCAACAAAGTGGGCCGAGCTTGTCTACCAGGGTTTCTTTTATGATCCGCTTAAACACGACCTAGAGGCCTACCTCACCCAGTCACAGCAGTGCGTGAACGGCACCGTCACGCTGCGTACCGCGGGTGGCATGGTGGAGGCGGTGGCGATTGACTCACCACACTTACTAACCACAGGCACCGCAGGCTATGCGCAACATGCCGACTGGTCGGTGGAGGAGGCCGAGGGCTTCATCAAGTTATTTGGTCAAAGCTCCGCTCTGTGGGCGCAGATCAACGGTGCAGGAGTATCGGACACGTGACTTATCGCGCAGAAATCTTGGGCCATCTTGAGGCACTCGTGGGTTTCGACACATGCAATCCACCTCGCGCATTTGATGAAACTGGCTTATTTGCCTATCTAAAGCAGAGTCTGCCTCGGTTCGAACATACGCTGTGGAATCATGGCGAAGGGCGCATTAGTTTGCTCAGCGTGCGCGGCAACCCTGACCTGTTGTTTAACTTTCATGTTGACACGGTACCGGTTAATGAAGACTGGACGCACAACCCGTTTGTGTTGTCGGTAAGCAATGAGCGCGCCACGGGTCTTGGTGCGTGTGATATTAAAGGCGCCGCGGCGTGCATGCTTACGGCAGCCGCGCACAGTGCTGGCGATGTCGCGTTGCTCTTTACGTCCGATGAGGAAGCCGGCAACAGTCACTGTATCAACACCTATCTGGCTCAACCGCATGGTTTTCAGCAGGTGGTTGTCGCTGAACCCACCCAATCGCGCATCGTGCGCGCGCATCGCGGTATTGTGACCGCGTCGGTGTCATTCAAAGGTGCTGCAGGTCACGCCTCCTCGCAGCAGCAGGTAGGCGACAGTGCGCTCCATCAAGCCGTGCACTTTAGCCATCGCGCACTGCGATGGGCCGACGAGCAGCAGTCTCGTACTTACCAGAACTTAATGGGTGTGCGGTTTAATCTCGGAACGCTCAATGGCGGCATCAAGCCCAACATGATTGCACCCTCTGCGGAACTCAAGTTTGGCTTGCGCACGCTACCCGGTGACGATCAATCGGAGTTGGTGCGCCATTTCGAGACACTCGCTGGTGACTATCCGAGGGCCATGTTGACGCCCGGCTTTATCGCGCCGTCACTGACCGCCACGTCTGATGATCTGGTGGCGCGTCTCGATGGCCCAGTGGGCGAGGCGGTTGATTTTTGGACCGAAGCGGCGCTGTTTGCGAAAGCCGGCTGTGACGTTGTGGTGTGGGGGCCGGGGGACATAGCGCAAGCTCATACCGCCGATGAATGGGTGGATTGTGGTGAACTTGAGGTTATGACCGAACACTACGAACGGATACTGAATCATGGCGCCGCATAAGCAAACACGCGAAATTATCCATCGACTGCTCAATACCATGGGGAGCGAGCAGGAGATTCAGCAATATTTAAAACGCTATTCTGACCTCGATGTCGATAAGTTTGCGGTGGTTAAAGTAGGCGGTGCGATTTTATCCTCGTCGTTGCCTGCGCTGACGTCGGCGCTGGTTTTCTTACAGCGCGTAGGCTTGACACCCATCGTTGTGCATGGCGCCGGCCCTCAGCTCAATGCGGCGTTGGCACAGCACAATATCGATTCGCAGGTGGTGGATGGCTATCGGGTGACCACGCCCGAGGTGCTCAAACACGCTCGGCGCGTATTTCTCCAACAAAACATGAACATCGTCGAAGCGCTGCGCGACGCTAATACTGGCGCGGCGCCCATTACCAGTGGTGTACTCGAAGCGGAGATTTTGGACGACGGTCGATATGGCATGGTGGGTAAAATTACCGACGTCCACCTCGATGTCATCCGCCACTGTTTGGACGGCGGTATGCTGCCCATCGTGTCGCCGCTTGGCGAAACGCCAGATGGTCAGATCGTCAATATCAATGCCGATGTGGTCACCAACGCGTTAGTGCGAGCGCTTCAGCCATACAAAATTATCTTTCTCACCGAAACCGGCGGCATCCTCAATGGCGAAGGCCGCATCATTTCGTCCGTCAATTTGTCCACCGATCTTGAGCAGTTACTGCAACAAGAGTGGCTGCACTCCGGTATGCGTCTCAAAGTGGAGCAAATCGCGAATCTGTTGCGTGACTTGCCGGATACGTCATCGGTGTCGATTACCCAGCCCGATTTTCTCGCTCGTGAACTGTTCACCCACAAGGGGTCGGGCACGCTGATTCGAGTAGGCGAGTCGATCAACGCGCATACGGGTTGGCACTCCGTCGATGAAGGCAAACTACGTGAGCTCATAGAATCGAGCTTCGGACGCCGCCTTATTGACAATTACGCCGAGCAGAAGAATTTGCTCGCCGCTTACGTCAGTCAGAATTACCGCGCGGCCGCAGTGATCACAACGAATGACGGAGTGCCGTGGCTCGACAAGTTTGCGGTCACCGATAAAGCACAAGGGGAAGGCCTCGGCAAAGCGGTGTGGGACGCGGTACGGAATGGTCATACGCAGCTTTTTTGGCGTGCGCGTCCCAACAATCCGATCAATTCATTTTACTTTCGCCAGGCAGATGGTGTGATCAAAACCTCGGACTGGAATGTATTTTGGTATGGCCTTAACGACTTGAAACAGGTAGAACGTTGCGTGGAGGCGGCTGTCAAAACGCCTGCCACCTTGGCGCGCAGTTAACGTCGCCAAATCAGCGCGCATCGGTAGACTTACCGGATCAGCGGCCGAGCGACAAACAGTGATGTGGAACGATTATGAAACAGGTTGGACTCGTTGGCGCTCGTGGCTTTGTTGGGGGTGAGCTTATTCGCGCGATGCAGGGTCATGCGGAATTCGAGTTAGCCTACGCAAGCTCGCGTGCACTGCATGGACAGCTGTTGCGTCGCGCGGTGCCAGGCAGTTCGAGCAATCTGCAATTTGAGCGGCTCGAGCCGGAGGATTTGGCTGAACGCGAGGTCGATATTGTTGTGCTGGCACTGCCCAACGAATTGGCGGCACGCTTTGCCAGCGCGCTTCCGGCATCCACCATCGTCATTGATCTGAGCGCCGATTATCGTTTTGACGATGAGTGGTACTACGGTTTGCCTGAGCTGACTCGGGCTCAAGCGGCTGGTCATACGCGCATCAGCAACCCAGGATGCTATGCCACCGCGATGCAGCTGGCGCTATACCCCATACGCGACCTATTGGATGGGCCGGCGGCGTGTTTCGGCGTATCGGGTTACAGCGGTGCGGGCACGAAGAAAAGTCGCTATAACAATCCCACTGAACTCGATAAGAATCTCATTCCGTATAAAACCATCAATCACATTCATGAGCGAGAGGTGGGTAGGCAGCTTGGCGCCGACGTGCACTTTACACCACATGTGGCGTCCTTTTTTCGTGGCATTCTTATGACCGTGAACGCTCGATTCCAAGCGCCGGTGAGTCTTGAGGCCCTGCAGTTGCGTTACACCGATCTGTACGCGAATGAGGCGCTTATCGAACTCACAGAAGACGTGCCGATGGTCAACGCGAGTGTGGGTCGGTCCGGCGCGACGCTCGGCGGGTTTGCGGTGAGTGAAGACGGCCTTCGTGCGGTCGTGCATTGCACGCTCGACAACCTGCTTAAGGGGGCCGCGACGCAGGCGTTGCAAAACATGAATCTTGCTTGTGGTCTTAACGAACTGGAAGGAATACGACTTGGCTAATCTGCTTTGGCAAAGCGACGGTACGTCGCTGGACGAACGCATCATGCAGTTTTTGGCGGGTGAGGATGTGACTCTCGACCAACAGCTGTTTTTGTTTGATGTGCGTGCGACCCAGGCCCACGTGAGGGGACTGGAGAGCATTGCGGTGCTGACCGCCCAGGAGTGCGGCACGCTTTGCGACACGCTCGATGTCATTGCCGCTGATTTTGTTTCGGGTAAATTAACGCTGACCAGTGAGTTTGAAGACGGGCATTCGGCCATTGAGCACTGGCTAACCGAACGCATCGGTGAGTTGGGCGGCAAAGTGCACACTGGCCGAAGCCGTAACGATCAAGTGCTGGTCGCCACACGGCTTTTCATGCTGCACAGTCTGGCTGAACTCAAACAACTTAGCGTGGCGAGCGCCGCCATTTGCCTGGCACGGGCCGAAAAGGGTATGGATCAGCCCATGCCCGGGTACACCCATCTACAACGTGCCGTGGTGTCGTCGGTGGGCATGTGGTTTGCCGCGTTTGCAGAGGCCTTTGTGGATAATGCTGAGTTGGCGTCGCAGACGGCGCAGTGGATCAGCAGTAATCCACTGGGTACGGCCGCTGGTTACGGCGTCAATCTTCCGCTCGATCGCGCGCTCACTACTCGGGAGCTCGGCTTTGAGCGTTTGCAGGTGAGTCCGATTTATGCGCAGAACAGTCGAGGCAAGTTTGAACTGCAGGCGCTCAGCGCGTTTTCTCAGGCGCTGCTGGATGTGCGTCGACTGGCCTGGGATTTGAGCGTATTTACCACGGCCGAGTTCGATTTCGTGTCATTGCCCGACACCTACACCACTGGGTCGTCGATTATGCCGAACAAACGCAATCCGGATGTGATCGAGTTGCTGCGTGCGGCGTTTGGTGTGGTCGACGGCGCGATGACCGAATTAACCGCAAACCTATCGTTGCCGAGTGGTTATCATCGGGACTTACAGAACACCAAAGGACCGTTGCTGCGCGCCGTGCAGCATGCGCTGGGCGCGCTTCGGCTCATGCCGGAACTGTTGGAAACGGTAACGTTCAATGTTGAAACCATGAGTAAGGCAATGGATCGAGGTATGTTCGCGACGGATATCGCGGTGGAACTTGCTGCCAAGAACATCCCGTTTCGACAGGCGTATCGGCTGGTGAAAGAGGGGTTGGATGAAATTGATGATCTGTCGCCAAGCGATAGCCTGAATAAACGCGTATCGCCTGGTGGTGCGGCCGATCTGCGACTCGATCTGATCCAGGCTCGACTCAATACGCTTGTTGAACATTGAGCGTGTCGTTCACTGGGCAAGTTGCCGATCTGGCCGCCGCGATGCGCGTCAGTCGGCTGGCCGTGCGACAAAGAATGCCGCATGTCGCCCATGACGGTCGTTCGCGAATGCCACCGCGAAACGGCTAGCCGTGACCTTTACGCTACTGGCCGTGGGGTTGGCGTTTGGGCTTTTAGCCCGTCGCTTCCGGTGGGTTGGTCCCTCTACGCCACAGCGAATCAATACCTTTATTATCAACGCGGCGCTGCCCGCCGTAATTTTGCTCAAAGTGCCCGCTCTGGCGCTGGATTTCAATGCCATTGCGCCGGTCGCGGCGGCGTGGGGCGTCATTCTTTTCTCGGCGGCGGTGGTGTGGATATGTTCGCGCGCATTGGGCTGGTCGTCCAACGTAACGGGCGCGCTGTTGCTCGTCGCGCCGCTCTCCAACTCGGCGTACTTGGGCGTGCCACTGCTCGATGCGTTATTCGACGATACGGTGGTCGCCTACGGCGCGTTCTATGACCAGTTCGGCAACTTTCTAGCGCTCGTTATCTATGCCTCCATTGTGATTGCGCTCTACAGTCAAGTGCCTGGGGAACGGGCGGTCGATCGGCTTTTTCGCATGGTACGGCAAGTGATTACGTTCGTACCGTTTCCGGTGTTGATGGTGGCTATCTTTTTGATGGATGCCACGACGCTACCCGCCATCGTGGTAGGGCCACTTAGCGTGCTCGGGTCACTCATGGGGCCGCTCGCGGCCTTTATTGTCGGCTTTGCGCTCAGGTTCCGCGTGCCGCAGTCGCTGCGATTACCCTTGTCGATCGGGGTGCTTACACGGCTCATTCTTGCGCCGCTTCTAGTGTATGGCGTGGCGCGCACCCTGGACGTCAGTGCACCGGCGATGACGGCGAGTGTCATGCAGGCCGCCATGCCCAGTATGATCACCGCAGGACTGATCGGTATCAAAGCTGGTTTTTCAGAGCGACTGATTGTGGCCATGCTGAGTGTCACGACCGTGTTGAGCGTACTGACCGTTTTGCTGTGGCAGTCGATACTCTGATACGCGTTGTTTGCTCTGCCGGCGTGATGCGCGGCGTGTTCGTTGCACGATCGGGCGACGCTCAGTCCGGTAAGAAGCGTGCTCAGGCGCTGGGTGATCAATCAGGTGTATAGGTCACGGTGACTTCATCGCCAAGTTCGAGCGCCGTGCCCATTCCCGAAGTGGCGATGCCATTTTGACCAAAGAAGCCGCCGATCAGCCCGTCGAGTGACAGTGAACGCACCAGTGTTTTGAGCGGCTCACGGGAGTCGGCCACAACGCCGGTCTGTTGATCGATCGTCGTGACTTTGCAGCGCTGGCAGGGCTTGGGTAGTCGCATGTGGACACCCCGGGCCTTAACGTCAAGAGACACCAGTCGATGCTCGTCGAGGGCTGGCAGTCCATGGAGGACGATGTTCGGCCGGAATCGATTCATTGGCACGGCGTCATCGAGCAGGCTATTTAAGTGGGCAAGCGTGGCGGTATTGGCCACCAGGAAAGGATAGCCGTCCGCAAAGCCAACGTGCGCCTCGTCGCCATCCAGATAGTCGGGTTCCACCGGCCGCTCTCCGCTCGGGGCGAAGCGCACGAGTCGCACGCGGTCAAACCCATTGGTAGCGAGCAGGGCCGAGAGCCAGTCAGCGGCCTCATTGCCTTGATCAACGCCCTCGCACGTGTCTTTCCACACCTTTACCGCATATGTGTCCCCGGACGTGTGATCCAGCTCGATCGCCAGTGGTTGGGCCGATTCGTGTTCGAGCACCAGATGCGTATCGGTGAGTCGGGTGGTGATCGTCGCCATGATATTTGCCTGGCGCTGAGTAATAAACGAATGATTCTCATCAACAATCATCCATTCACGATCGTAGGCGAACCCGCGGTCGAGCACCGTGGCCCGCGTGAGGTCGATACTGCGCAGGCCTTTTACCGGGTAGCAATGAAGCGAAGCGATTGTAATCATAGTGGGGCGCGTCCCGGCGTATTTGATACAGTTGTCACGCAGCGTATCTCATAGTATCGAGGTGCGCGTCAGGTCGCCACCCGTGACCCGGAGCTCGAAACGGGCACAGCACGGTGCGCGCACTATGCCGAACGCGCTTGATGCCGAGGACGACACGTGTCGCTGATCGCTTTGTGTGAAAAAGGTCTGATTCCCGACTGGCTAACACGGTGGGGTATGCGGCGCGCGATTCGCAATCGACTCGAAGCCGAATTAGAGGGCGGCCCGGTGGCTCAAAAGGTGCGCTTTGATCAACTGATCGCGTCGCTCAAACGAAGCGCTATCGCGCTGTCCACCACCGAAGCGAACGAGCAGCACTATGAATTACCCGCGCGTTTTTTTCAGCAGACGCTCGGACCACGACTCAAGTACAGCTCGTCCTATTGGCCGGACAGGTGTGATTCACTGGCCGAGGCTGAAGAGCATATGCTCCGGCTCACGTGCGAACGGGCAGGACTAATCGACGGTGACAACATCCTCGAACTCGGCTGCGGCTGGGGCAGCCTGACGCTGTGGATGGCTGAGCAGTTTCCCAATTCCACCATTACCGCGGTGTCTAATTCGCGGTCACAGCGCGCGTTTATCGAACAGCACGCGGCCGCAAAACAACTCGACAACGTTCATGTCATCACGTCGGACATGAACACCTTTTCAACGAATCGCCAGTTCGATCGTGTCGTGTCGATCGAAATGTTCGAGCATATGCGCAACTATCAAATGCTCTTGTCGCGCATTGCACAGTGGTTAAAACCAAACGGCACACTGTTTGTGCATATTTTTTGCCACGATAAAGTGATGTATCCCTTTTCCGTGAACAGTGAACAAGATTGGATGGCGCGTTACTTTTTCACGAACGGGCTGATGCCCGCCCGGCACACGCTTGAACAGTTTCAGGACGACCTGGTCATGGAGGACAGTTGGATCGTCTCCGGGCAACACTATGCGCTAACGGCCGATGCCTGGTTGTTGAGACTGGACGCAGCCGAAAACGAAGTATTGCCGGTTTTTGAACGCACCTATGGCAAAGATCAGGCGCGCGTGTGGTTTCAGCGCTGGCGCATGTTCTTTATGGCGTGTGCTGAATTTTTCGCCATGGACAACGGCACGCAGTGGTATGTTGCGCACTATCTTATGCGCCGACCTAACGAAATCTTGTAACTTCCCGTATTCCGTCTCGATTGCGGCCTACCCGCCGCAAACGGTGTGTGCATGTGATAAATTCAGCGGGCGCGACCAAAGGGGGGAACATGACTTCAACGGCATCTAGTGCCGCACGTACCGTATCGTTCATTGCGCTTATGATCACTTTGTTCTTACTTCTCGGTCTTTTTTGGGCCGGTGTAAAAGCGTTTGATCTGGTCATTGCGCCGCCTGAGCCTGAGGCACGATTTGTGTTTGTGTTGTTGACCGCGTGGCTGGTGCTCGTGGGTGTCGTGGGCACAATCACTGGGTTAGTTGGCATGAAGCTGGCGGCGGGTGCGCCCAAGGAGCGCCAGCGCTGCTGGTACGCCGTGGCGGTTGGTTTGGTGTCCGTTTCGATCGGCGCCACCTTCGGCGTAGGCTTTGTCTAGGAGAAGCGATGACTTCTGATCGCGAGCAGTTTCTGGCCATTGTACAGCGCGGTGATGTGCTCGATGCGCAGTTGGCTAATGCACTGACCGAAGCCGGTATTGCACCGAGCCTCGCGCGTTGGCGTCAGTTTATTGACGGCTTACTGTTGTGGTTGGGCGCATCGGCGGCCGCCGCCGGTGTACTGTTTTTCTTCGCCTACAATTGGGACGGCATGGATCGTCTGGCGAAGTTTGCCTTGGTGCAGGGGCTGCTCATCGCTGTGTTGGCCGCCTATGTTTGGTGGCGCGAAAATCCAGCATTGGGCAAAGCATTACTGTTTAGTGCCAGTATTTTAACGGGTGTCCTGCTTGCTTTGTTTGGTCAAACGTATCAAACCGGTGTGGATCCTTGGCAATTGTTTGCCATGTGGGCGGTCATGATTGTGCCCTGGACCGTGCTGTCGCGCTTTGCGCCGCAGTGGTTGCTGGTATTGGGCCTGATCAATGTCGCGGTCATGCTCTTTTGGGACGCTTTTCGCCCGGCTTTGGCGCATGGTTTGTTTAGTCAGTTTGAGGTCACACTGTGGTCAGTGTTGGCGTTAAACAATGGCGTGGCGCTTGTGCTCTGGGAATTTTGCCGGCCTCAATATGAATGGATGCAGTCGGAATATGCGCGGCGAATTATGGCGCTCGCTACCGGCATCCCGGCTACGATTGTCGCGATCATAGCGGTTACTTTTCGATTCGAGTCCGCCTCGCTCATCGCCTTGTTTGCTTGGCTTGCGCTCTGCGCGGCGCTGTATTTCTTTTATCGATTTCGACAGGCTGATCTGTTTGTGGTGGCAGGTACCTGCGTATCGCTCGCGCTCGTGTTCCTGGTGTTCGTTGGGGATAAAGTCTTTTCGTTTCGACTCGATGAAGGCAGCCTTTTTATTCTGATGGCGATGCTTATTGTGGGGCTTGGTACCCTGGTTGCCATTTGGATTCGACGGATCCAAAAGGCCATGTTGGCGGAGCAAGCGTGAGCGGCGCATCCAACACAGTCTGGGAGCGCCTTGAGCGCGCCGGTATGGTGAGTGGCGAGGCGCCGATTTTGCCAGAGCCAGAATCACCTTGGTTTGTGAAACTTCTGCTCGCCGTCTCGGGTTGGGCGGCATCCTTATTTTTACTTGTTGGCATAGTCATCGTGTTTGGCAACGTGTTCGATCAGCCAGCCGTTGCGTTGACGACCGGATTGATACTTGTGGCACTGGCCATTATCGCGCTTCGCACATTACAGAACGATTTCTTTGAGCACAGTGCGTTGGCGCTGAGTCTTGCCGGTCAGGGGCTTATGTCGATTGGCGTTTACGAGATCATGGGTGATTTTGATGCGCCCTTCTTCTGGCTCTTTGCCGCGTTTCAACTCGGTTTGTGTTTTGTTGTGCCCAGCTTTGTGCATCGGGTTTGGTCGGCGTGTATCGCGGTGCTGTGCGTGTTCTTTGCTTTGCAGCGTCCGGAGCTGCACCATCTCGTGGGGGGCACGGTGATGTTCGGTGTCGCGTCGGTCTGGCTCAACGAGTATTTGTTTCCCAGGCACGTGGCGCGCAATACCGCGATTGCTTATGGCGCAACACTTGCCGTAGGCCTCGTTGCGCTGTTTCCTTTGCTCGGTGTTCGAATTGATGATGTGCGAGCCGCCGTGGGCGTCGGCCCGGCAGATGCCGAATGGTATGAGTTACCGATGGTGGGTAAGGCACTGGTGTTCTTCGCACTTTTGTATACCGTGTGGGGCATTATGCGCCGCTATTCGCTCAATATGCGTCAACAACGCTGGGTGGTGCTTGCCGCAATCGCGCTGGGCGCGCTGTCGTTTAATGTCTCGGGTATTACCATCGGCGTCATTTTGCTGTTGCTGGGCTTTGCGGCCAGCAACACCGTATTGAGCGGAATCGGCTTTGTTGTACTGCTGGGCTTTTTCGGTATTTATTACTATCAGCTCGAGCAAACGCTGCTGGTTAAATCGGGCATATTTGTGGCGCTCGGCGTGAGTTTGCTGCTCATACGATGGGTGTTGCCCGGTAAGTCGGAAACCACGTCGGAGAGCGGTCTGTGAGAGCCTTTGTCGCCGTTGCCGCTCTCGTTGGCATACTCGCCTATGTGAACGTTGCCATTTACAAAAAAGAACACCATCTCAAAAGTGGACAAACCGTGCTTCTCGAGCTGGCGCCGGTTGACCCTCGGTCGCTTATGCAGGGTGATTACATGCGCTTGCGCTTTGCCGTAACCAATCAATTGAGCGAGGCGCTGCGACCGGATGTCCCACCGGAAGAATCGCGCGGGTTAGCGCCGGCTGACGGCTGGGCAGTATTAACTCTTGAAGAGGGTGTCGGCCGCTTTGCTGGCTTAGCCGACTCATCGGTTGCCAGCGAGGGAGTGGTGCACGTTGCCTATCGCGTGCGCTCAGGACGGGTCAAGTTTGCCACCGACGCCTATTTTTTCCAGGAAGGCACGGCCGAGATTTATGAGAACGGGCGCTATGGTGAATTTCGGATCGACGCAGACGGTGAGCTGTTGTTGATCGGTTTGCGTGACGAAAACAAGAAGCGGCTGGGACCTGCGTACAATTCGGAACCAGCCGCTTCAAATTAGTCATTCGCTAGAGTTAGTGCTGCGCCTACTTACCGTGATAGGTGCGACTGACATCGTATGAGTTTTCTAGCCAATTCCATAACACGACTTTGCCGTCGCGAACTTTTGCGCGCAGCCCAAACGTGAACTCGTCCGTTTCCTGATTCGAATGGGTGGTGATGAATTTCATCTTGCCAAAGATCGAAACGGTATCGCCGGAGGCACTCACGTCTTCGTTTTCCCACAGCGTTGTTTTTGCCCCCGTGGAGAACGTTTGCAAAAAGGACAGGATCTGTTCTTTACCTTTCCATGGTCCAATCCATGGAATGGCTGAGTCCCCCTCATTTTGCCAAACCATGTCGTCGGCCATGAGGTCCATCATTGTTTCCATATCGCCACTGCCCATCGCTTGCATAAACGCCATGACCACTTTCATGGTCTCTTGACCCTCAATGGCGTCGGCCGTGGCTTTGGCCACCGCGGGACTTGTGAGCTGTCGCAGACCGCCAGACCAATCTTCGACATGGTAGGAACGGGCGATCTTGCCTGCTTCAAATTCGTGAATGTCGATAGTCAGAACGTCAAAGCGGCGACCTTCACCGTTAATGCCAAACAAGGGCGCCACTGGTGTGCCGGTGGCACGACTGCGCACGACGACGGTGTTGCCATCCTGATGCATATCCTGAACGGCCCAATCCAGGTCAGGTATTAGCTTTGAAAAACCAGCCATTTGCCCAGCGAAGGCATCGCGGGATTTGTTATTGCCGGAGTAGTTGCCGATGCTTTGCCAATCTTCGGCGGCAACCCGTTTAAACGCCTCGGCTTGAGCGGGCGAGCCGGGATTGCTCAAGTAGTCGTAAAAGGCCTGAGCGGCGGTTTTTTCAGGGGAGGGGCCGGTTGTCGTGCCGCACGCCATCAGGATCGATGGCAGGGCGATAAGCGCAAAAATTCGGGTGAGCGTTGCCATAACGTTTCTCCAATTAATAGAAAAATCAGTGCTTCACAGGAAGCCCAAGTGAACGGCGCCAGTATGCAGAAGCAGGCTAAGATTGATAAGATGGGACACTTACAATTAACTGTTCTAAATTCTTGAATAATGATTGATCGTTACCGACAGCTCGCCATATTTTTACGAACCGTGCAGCTCGGCTCGTTTCGAAACGCCGCCAAGGCATTGGATTTATCGCCCTCGGTTGTTAGCCACCATGTGTCGCAATTAGAGAAACATTTGGGCGTGGCACTCATCTACCGCTCGACTCGCAAACTAACGCTCACGCCAGAGGGAGAGCGTCTGATGGTGAGTACACAAGCTATGCTTGATGCTGTCGATAAAGAACTCATCGACATTTCTGGATCGTCAAGCGAACCCAGCGGCGAGCTTCGCGTGACGTTACCATCCGTGCTATCCGACTCGGTCGTGGCGGATCGTCTGGCGACCTTTTTGGTGCGATATCCGCGCATACATTTAACGGTCGACTTTTCCGATACGCGCAAAGCATTGATCGATGATGGTTTTGATGTCGCCATTCGGCTTATGAGAGATGCGCCGGTGTCGCCCAATGTGCGGGTGCTAACCACGATCGAGCGGCGCCTTGTCGTTACGCAACCGTATTGGGCGGGCCGCGCGAGCGTGAACCATCCCGATGACCTGGAGGACTGGGATTGGCTGGCGCTGGCGCCCGTGCATTTGCGTGGCATTTCCTTTGCCCGATCGGGCGCCGGCTCGGTGACGTTGAAACCCAAGGTGCGCCTGCAATCCAACGATGCGCGGGCACTGTTGAAGCTGGTAGAAGCCGGTTTGGGCATCGCTGCGTTGCCCGAGTTTTTGACTGATGAGCCAGTAAAAGCCGGAATCTTGAAGTACGTATTGCCCGACTGGAGGCTCGGAAGTTTGAGTCTTTGTGCTGAATGGCCATCCAACGCGCCGCGTAACGGCCTCGTCCATCTGTTTGTGAACGCCATGGACACGCTCTGAAGCCGGTCCAGTGCGAGCCGAATAGATATGTTGTAAGTGCTTGATTTCTAATTTCTCTGCGACGGGCCGCGCGTTGTTCGCGATAAGTCCATCCACCGAGTAATCGTATTGTGCCGTCATTGTGCGAAACTGTTCGTACAGTAGCGCGCTGTTATCGATAAAGCCCATCTATCTCAATGAGGAACACGCAATGAAAGCAAAAGCACTGACTTTAGTGACTCTGATCGCCTTTACCGCGCCGTCGTTTGCCGGCGGTTTTGACAAGTACGATAAGAACGCCGATGGCGTGATTACGGCGGACGAACTGGGTGAAAAGAAAGCCCATAAGCTGGCGAAAATCGACACCAATGGTGACGAGATGATCTCGCAAGAAGAGTTCGACGCCTATAAAGCGAAAAAGCGCAGCAAAAAGACCTACTAACTGCCCATCAGACTCCGGCACTGTTCGGGTGTCGGGGTCTCTTTTTTATCGCGCTCAGCGGCAAGCGATCCCTATCGAGAGTAGAACGCGCACCTCACGCGCTAAGACTAGGTCAAATTGACGGGTATCACCTGCCCGGTCAGCGTTAGAACCCGCACTCTCCTATCATCGATCCGATGCTCAACGGTTGTGCCGCCAGTCATCCGCAGCCGTCGTTCACCCGCAACGGGATCGTAATCTGATCGTCGCTCGACATCGATGGTGGCTTATGCGGCATAGCCCGCGTCGTGCCCTTTCATTCTCCATACCAAACGTCTCGACTAAGCTTGCAATCAATGTGTGATGTGCGATCGGATTGCGATCGCCAACCGAAGGAGGTACCCGTGGTAACGCGAGGGCACTGCTTGTGCAAGAAGGTGCGCTGGGAATTTGACGGCGATATGACTTGGGCTTGTTATTGCCACTGCGATGACTGTCGGCGTAACTGCGCCGCGCCGGTTGTGGCTTGGCTAGGCGTGCCGTTGAGCCAATTTCGGTGGCTGGGCGAGCCCCCCAATACCTACGAATCCTCCAGCGGCGTGCATCGCCATTTTTGCGGTCACTGCGGATCGCCCATCGGTTTCGAAGCCGATCACTATCCCGGGGGTATGCATTTATATGCCGCCTCCCTCGAAACGCCGGAGAATTTTGAGCCGACCTTTCATGTGAACTACGAAAGCAAGTTGCCATGGCTACCGCTACACGATGAGCTCACCAAATACCCCAGTACACTGCTGCACGCGCCTGAGGATTTAAGCGACTACAACTAGTCCAACGGTTCTGGCCACGGGCTCCATTATTCGGCACTATCCCAAGCCTCTGAACCGACCTCACGCTCATGGATGCAGTCGCCCGAAAACGCGCTACGCGCTTTGTTTTGCTCACGGTGTTCACCTACTCCGCGGGCTTTGGCATTATCATGCCTGTTCTGCCCGAGCTCATCATGGAGCTGGAAAACGTGTCGCTGTCTCGCGCTACGTTACTCGGTGGATTCATTGCCGCCGCGTATGCGGTGGCACAATTTCTCATGGGCCCGCTGGTCGGCAATCTCGGCGATCGGTTTGGTCGTCGGCCGGTATTTTTAGCGTCGCTACTCGGCTTCAGTCTCGATTTCATTGTGATGGGCTTTGCTCAGAACATCGTCTGGTTGTTTGTAGGCCGAACGCTGGCTGGCGCATTGGGTGCTATTTTTGGGCCGGCCAATTCGGCCATGGCAGACCTTTCGAGCGAAGCGGATCGCGCAAGAGGATTTGGACTCGTGAGTGCCGCCTTTGGCATCGGCTTTGTCGTCGGGCCCGCGCTCGGCGGATTTCTGGGTGAGTACGGTACTCGAGTGCCTTTCTTTGTCGCCGGGCTCATGGCGCTAATGACGTTAATCTATGGGTTGTTCGTCTTCAAAGAGCCAATGCGCGAAGAGGATAAGCGGCCATTCTCGTTGCGTCGTGCCAATCCATTAGGCGCACTATTGAGCCTGCGACATGTCCCGAGTGTACTCAGCATCGCCTTTGTCTATCTGTTTTGGATCACCAGTGCCAACATCTACCCGGTGAGTTGGGCGTATTACTCACCAATGAAATTTGGCTGGGACAGCCGCATGGTGGGTATTTCGCTCACGTTGGTCGGTCTGTCCATGGCGCTGGTTCAAACCCAGCTTATCAGCCGTATGGTGCGTCGCTTCGGCGAACGCAACACCGCGGTGTTTAGTATCGCCGCGGGCATTGTGGGGTTGTTGGTGTTTGGCTTGACGTCGAGTGGTACGGTTGCGCTGATTATGTGCGCGCTGATTGGCTTGCAGGGAATGGCCATGCCGTGCATCAACGCGCTTATGTCCAAACGGACACCGCGCGACCAGCAAGGGGAGCTGCAAGGATTCAATGGTAGTCTATCGGCCGTGTCGTTGCTGATATCACCACTGATCTACAACACTACGCTGTCCTACTTTACGCGACCCAATGCACCCCTTGCGTTTCCGGCTGCATCGTTCCTAGTGGCGGTTTTACTCGGCGTGGTGGCACTCATTGCACTGGTCACTGGCCGACAGCCACAGGAATCGGCGAATGCGCGGTAAACTAATTCGACTGATGTACTGAACGCCCACGGGCAGGAGAGACGCTTATCGACCTTTTACTGATAATTGGACTGGTGATTTTAGCGCTCGCTGGACTCGGCGTATTTCTCTATAACCGGTTAGTAGCGGCGAGCAATCACGTGAAAGCGGGCTGGAGCGACATCGGTGTCCAGCTCAAACGCCGTCACGACCTCATTCCGAAACTGGTCTCTGCCGTACGCGCCTATGCTGATTTTGAACAAGCCACGCTGACGGCCGTGACGGAACTTCGGGTGCAAAGCGAGCAAGCCCGAAGCCCAGCGGCTGTCGCTGCAATTGAAACGCAGCTGGGTGCCGGCATTGGGCGACTTTTGGCGATAGCCGAAGCGTATCCTGACCTGAAAGCGAGCGACAATTTTCTCGATTTGCAGTCGTCTATTTCGGCAGTGGAAGATCACATTCAATATGCCCGCCGCTACTACAACGGGGCCGTTCGACACTACAACACGCTGATTCAGTCGTTTCCAGATATGCTCATCGCGCCTCCGTTTGGTTTCGGTGAAGCGGAGTATTTTGAGTCGGGCTTAGAGGAGGGTGAGCGTCAGAGTCCGGGGTCGGCGCAATGATTTTCCGTATCGTGGCCACGCTGGTGATGGCGTGGTGTGTTGCCTCGGTGTCTGCGGACGAACGCATTTTGAGCTTTCATAGCGCGATCGGTGTAAATGCCGACGGTACGATCGATGTCGTCGAGTCCATTACCGTGCGCGCCGAGGGTAGGCAGATTCAACGTGGGATCTTTCGAGATTTTCCCACAGACTACAAAGACCGGTTGGGCAATCATGTTCGTGTGGGATTTGAGGTTCAGTCTGTGCGGCGCGATGGTCGGACCGAGCCCTTTCACACACAACGGGTTGCCAATGGCGTGCGCGTCTATGTCGGTGAGGCATCCGCATACCTTGCATCCGGCGTCTATACGTATGAAATCGCGTATCGCGCAACGCACATGCTGGGCTACTTTGACGATCACGATGAGCTCTATTGGAATGTGACGGGCAATGGGTGGGACTTCACCATCGATGACGTCACAGCCACGGTGCGTTTGCCCCCGGGCGTGAGCGCTGATGCGATTGAAGCGGTTGCCTATACCGGAACTACCGGCTCGCGGGGCGCCGACTACGCTGCAGAGGTTGGCATGGATTCCAGCGCGGCGTTTCGAACAACGCGGTCATTGCGGCCTCGTGAAGGATTGACCATCGCCGTCTTGTGGCCCAAAGGTGTGGTTAGCGAGCCATCGCTCGTCGACAAGCTGACGTTCCTATTGAGTCAAAATCGCGGGCTTTTTATCGCGCTGTCGGCGGTGCTGGCGTCACTTTGCTATCTATTTGTTTCGTGGGCGCGAGTGGGGCGGGACCCGCCGCCCGGCGTGGTGATGCCGTTGTACGAACCGCCGCCTGATATCTCGCCGGCGTCGCTGCGGTACATTGCCAAAATGCGCTACGACAGCGGCGTGCTGTCGGCCGCCATACTCAATCTTGCTGTGAACGGATTTATCACGATCAAAAACGATGATGGCGACTACACGCTTGATCGGACGGACAAAACCAGTGACGAGACGCTCGCACCAGGTGAACGTGTATTGCTCGCTAAACTGTTCACGATTCGCAGCAGTCTATGGCTGGACGACAGTAATCACGCGGTAATTGGCAGCGCCAAAAAAGCGCATCGGCGAACGTTGCGTAACTATCACCATAGACGATTTTTCGTCGACAACGTGGGCTATCTTGTGCCGCCTATTCTCTTAATCGTCGGCGCGTTTATTACTGTTCGAGCTATGGACGCATTGAGCACGGCGACAAGTCTTGTGTTTGCTCTGGGCGTGATTGGCACCGGCATTTTTTGGTGGTTGCTCAAAACACCCACACCGCTTGGTCGGAAACTCCTCGACAAAGTGGACGGCTTTCGTCGCTATCTGGAGTACGCGGAACAAGATTCACTGAATCTGCGGCATCCGCCTGAAGAGACGCCCGAGTTGTTCGAACGGTATCTACCGTATGCCCAGGCGCTTGATGTCGAACAACCCTGGGCTGAGCGCTTTACTAACGTGCTGTTAACGGCCGAAGACAAAAACGGTTCGCACTATCAGCCCAGCTGGTACCGTGGCCACTTTAACAGCGCTAATCCGATGCGCTTCGTCCATACCATGGGCAATTCCTTTAGCAGCGCTATTGCGTCCGCTTCCAAGCCGCCCGGTTCGTCCTCTGGCGGTGGGGGTTTCTCAGGCGGCGGTGGCGGTGGAGGCGGCGGCGGTGGCTGGTAGTGTCGATGGTTCAGGCTGAATCACACGCAAACACTACTTTATGTGAACCGTTTTCGTGCATTCACATGCGCCTCGTGTGGCCATTCAAAGCAAGTTGAGAGTTTATGTTGAGTTGCGGTCGAAAAGCGTGGGCATTGAGGCACTATTAAATTACTATCAAGCGCTTAATAAGAATTTGAATAATACGCATGTGGGTAAACTCTGAAACAGGACGCCTCAGACAGGTAATCATCGGTTCACCGGAGTGCTTTGTTGTGCCTGAAGCACCCATCAACCAAAAGCAACGAAAATGGTTGGATGATGCGTCGCTCATTCCTGATCGCCATCGCTTAATTAAAGAGTTTGCGCACTTTCAAAAAGCGTTAGAAAAACACGATGTCGAAGTCATAAAACCGGAGCCGGTCGACGGTGTGCCTGACCAATTAACGCCCCGCGATATTGGGGTTGTGATTGGTGACGTATTCGTGCGCATGCGTATGGCCACGTCGTGTAGGGCAAACGAATGGCGCGGAATTCAGCGCGTCATCGACTCCATTCCGCATGAACACTACGAGATTGTGCCAGAATCGGCGGTGCTCGAAGGTGGCGATGTGGTGGTGGACAATGGCTTTATCTTTGTTGGTACGGGCGAGCGCTCGAACGCTGCGGGGGTCGAGTTTCTTCAGCATCGCTTTGGCGATACATTCCAAGTAGTGCAGGTGCCGCTGCGTGGAGAGGCGCAAGGCGAAGACGTGTTGCATTTGGATTGTGCGTTCGTACCGATTGGAAAAGGCAAAGCGCTCATTTATCCCGATGGACTCAAACGTATACCCGATGCGATCCGAGATCACTACGAGTGGATTGAAGTGAATAAGGCCGAGCAACGTATTTTGGCGACTAACGTTCTTTCGATCGACACCACCACCCTCATTTCGCGTAGTGCAGCAACACGCGTTAATGCGGTGTTGCGCGAGCACGGTTTTGAGGTGATTGAAGTCGTGTTTGCCGATACGCCCAAAAGCGGTGGCTCATTTCGCTGTGCATCGCTACCGCTGTTACGAGACAAGCCTTCCTAACGACCTGAGTACCCGTCTACACGCACAAAAAAGCCGACCCAGTGGTCGGCTTTTTTATACTCGATAAGCAGGCGCTTATTCCGGGTTCACCGCTTTGTCGCCAACATGAATTTCGCTGGTCGCCTGCATGACGATGCCGTAGCTCAGATCGTCCTGGACGCGAAAGACCATCATCACACCGGCTTGCTCGTCAGGGAGTTTTACCTTGGGTGCGAAGAAAGAACGACTGAATAGGCTGCGATCCGCATACCGATCGCGCACGACGTTGCCGCGCTGCAGAATCGATAGAACGTTGCCGGCCTCAAGACCATGTTTCGTGCCACGATTAACCACCACAATTTGGTACTGGCCGATGAGCTTCACGCCCTCGATCACGTCAATGATTGAGCCGTCCACCACATAGCGAGGTGCGCTAGGCGTGTAGTCCTGAGCGGGCGTGATGTCTTGATTGACCAAGCGGTCGCCGCGCAGGACTTCGCGGGAAGTTTCGTTCAAAAAGAGCTTCGCCGGATCGCCTTGGGCAACCAGACGCCCGCCACCGACATGATGGGTTTGATACCCCAGCAGTCGACCGTTGTCCGGGTCGTAAAGTGGGTCGCCAACATGCATGACGTTATAGCGATCGCCGACCTCGGCCTCGGAGTTGCCGCGGGTGTAAATCGTGAAACCGGATCCGGCCACAATGTGGCTTTCTTTAATATCCAGTACGTAGGGCAAGCCATTAATTTCTTCCGCGGACATGACGCGTGGCTTGGACAAAAACGGTTCGATCGCATCGTAGGGGATAGTTGGAATCGCGGCCTCAAGCGGCAGCACTCGGACTTTGGGCGACAGTCGCTGGCCACTGAGCTGTTGATTCAAAACAATGCGAGGTTGTCCGTCCACCCACACCAAGCTCAGTACGTCGCCTGGGTAGATGAGATGCGGGTTCTCAATTTGCGGGTTGACCTGCCAGATCTCGGGCCAGTGCCACGGATCTTGCAGAAACAGTCCGGAAATGTCCCAGAGCGTGTCGCCTTTCACAACGGTGTAGTTTTGCGGTGCGTCAGGGCGCAGTCGAATGGTGCTGCGTCCAGATTGGCCGACATAGCGCGTGCCACCGCCGGTCGCCAGCTCGCGGGCCGGCATCGGGGGCTGTCGGACGGGATAGCTGTCATCACGGTCCACCTGCGAGGCGCTGGTTGGCGTCAGTTCCGGCACCTCTTCGCGAACCACGGGGGCTTCTTGAGAGAAGGGGTTCAGGTCGATATTGCGGACCGTGCTGCACCCGCCGAGCAGGGCGAGGGTCAGTGTGCCGATCAGAAAGGGCCGAAAAAGCGAGCGAATGGGTGAGCTCATGTACGAATTCCGATGTAGTAGGCCAACGTTCGGGGCCGGTGTAATGGGCAAAATAGTGGCGGTTTTCGAATGCGTGGGACCGGGGTGCACGGTATACTGGCAAAAGGCCCCTTGAAAAACGGCGTTCAAAACCCATTTCGGGGGGTGGCTCAGGCGCTCAAGCGGGCGTTCAGAACCGACACCACGAAACCCATCTATTCCATAGTTGTCATAACTTTAGCAACATTTTATTGGAAAATACACGAAATAGTCAGCGGCAAAATATGACCCACTTCACAATTTTGGAATACCCGGATCCGCGACTTCGCACCGTGGCCAAAAAGGTCGACGAAGTGACGCCCGAGATCACCGCGCTGGCCGAGCAAATGCTTGAAACCATGTACGCGGCGCCGGGCATCGGTTTGGCGGCTACGCAGGTCGATCGGCATATCCGTCTGCTCGTTGCAGATGTCAGCGAAGATCGCTCCGCGCCCCATTGCCTGATCAACCCTAAAATCCTTGAAAAAGAAGGAAAAGTCATTCACGAAGAAGGCTGCTTGTCGGTGCCGGATATCTTCGCGAAGGTCAATCGTGCGGAGCGTATTAAGGTGTCAGCCCTCGATAAGCATGGGGAACCGTTCGAACTCGTCGCCGAGGGGTTGCTAGCCATTTGTATCCAGCACGAAATGGATCACCTGAAGGGCAAGTTATTTGTTGATTATCTGTCGCCGCTCAAACGCCGCATGATCGAAAAACGGCTCGCCAAAAATCGCCGTCTGCGTGACCCGGTAGCGACGGCGAAGACAGGCTCGTAAGCGGCGATTTGCTGCCACCCATGACCGACTCGCTCAACGTGCTGTTTGCCGGCACGCCGGACTTTGCTGTGCCGTCGCTACGTGCGCTCGATCAATGGTGCAGCGCTGAGGGCCATCGACTGGCCGGCGTCTGGACCCAGCCCGACCGGCCCGCTGGGCGGGGTCGCTCGCTTCGGCAAAGCCCGGTTAAAGATTACGCCATCAGTCGTGATCTTCGCGTATTTCAGCCGAAAAGCCTCAAACATGATGAGTCGATTGCCGACCTCGCGATGGCCCAACCGGATCTGATGGTGGTGGTGGCCTATGGCCTGTTGCTACCTCAGATGGTGCTCGATATCCCGACCTATGGCTGCCTGAATGTGCATGCGTCGCTGCTGCCCAGATGGCGTGGGGCGGCCCCGATTCAACGCGCGGTGGCGGCCGGAGACAGCCATTCGGGTGTGGGAATTATGCAGATGGAGGCGGGGCTGGATACGGGGCCCGTTTGGCGGGAAGCGCGAGTACCTTTGGCACCAAACGAGACGGGCGGGACGCTGCATGACCGCTTAGCGATCCTGGGAGCTGAGACGCTGATCGATGCCCTACCGACTGTCTTGGCGCAATCGGTGGCGCCGACAGTGCAGGCGGTAGATGGCGTGACCTACGCGCATAAACTGACCAAAGCCGAAGCGCGCATCGATTGGCGGCAGCGGGCGGACGAGATCGAGCGACAAATTCGCGCGTTCAATCCATGGCCGGTTTCGCATACGGTATTGGGCGACAAATCAGTGCGAATTTTTGCTGCAGATATTCGTGCAGCAAAATCGACGGATGAGGCCCAGCCCGGCACGATTATCAGCCTGGATGAGGGGCTGCATGTGGCGACCGGTCATGGGGTGCTGCGCGTCACCGAGCTGCAGCCGGCGGGCAAACGGGTGATGAGCGCGGCGGACTACCTGCGTGCTACTCGACCTCTGAACGAGCGTTTCGTCTGATGTCGACCGGTGCCAAGGTGCGAGCTAACGCGGCCAAAGCGATTGCGGCGGTGCTCGGTGGTGCGGCACTCGACAAGCCATTGGCACAGGCCAAACTGGGGCTGACGGAAATCGATCAGGGCTTTGTCAGTGCGCTGGCCTACGGCACGTTACGACGGATGCCGCGACATCATGAAGTGGTGCTTAAACTACTGAGAAACCCGAAAAAACCACTCAATCCCATGATGCGTGCGTTGTTGGCGCTCGGACTTGAGCAACTCGTCGCAACACGGGTGCCGGCGCATGCGGCGGTGGATGCGACGGTTGCCGCCAGTCGCCTGGTTAATCTCGGCAAAGGCGCCGGTTTTCTCAATGCGATTCTGCGTCGCTATCAGCGAGAGCGGGAGGCGATAGACGCCTCGCTCGCGACCAACGATTCGTTCGTGTGGTGTCACCCCAAATGGCTCATCGACAAAACACGCCGGGATTGGCCCGACGATTGGCAAGCGATTCTGGACGCCAACAATGCTCAGCCGCCGATGGCGTTGAGGGTCAATGTGGCCAAAACCACCCGCGACAACTATCTAAAAATGCTGCAGTCTGCCGATATAGAGGCTGCAGCAATTGCCGGCGTTGACAGCGCTCTATTGCTCGATGAAGCGCGACCCGTGGAGGGATTGCCGGGCTTTGCTGATGGTCTAGTGTCGGTGCAGGACGCCGGCGCGCAGCTGGCAGCCGCGCACATGGCCATCGACGACGGTGCGCTGAGAGTGCTCGATGCCTGTGCGGCACCCGGTGGCAAGGCGATGCATATGTTGGAGCGCAACAAGGCGCTGTCGCTGTATGCGCTCGATCTGGCGGAAGAACGACTTGAGCGTGTGGAGGATAACGCCGACCGCTTGGGTGTTTCACCTCATTTGATTACCGGCAGTGCGGTCGCTCCGGAGGATTGGTGGGATGGCGAATCGTTTGATCGAATTTTGGTCGACGCGCCCTGCAGTGGGTCGGGGGTAATGCGCCGGCATCCCGACATCAAAATGTTGCGACGGCCCAAAGATGCCCGGAGCTTTCCAGAGTTTCAGCGCGAAATACTGCGCAAACTTTGGCCAACTCTGAAACCTGGCGGGCGTATGATCTACGCCACATGTTCGGTGTTTCCGGAGGAGAATGAGGACCTTTTGAGCGCCTGGCTCGAGGGCTGCCCAACTGCGCAAATCGTGCCGTTGGAGTGTGCTTTAGAGAACTCTAAGTTATTGAAAAATGGAGTTCAAATATTGCCGAACGCGACAGGGAGTGATGGCTTTTATTATGCTGCGGTTGAGAAACGGAGAGAGTAGCCCATAATAATGTTGTGTGCGAGCGACAATTGGCGGTTGAGCCAGTCGTGTGCTGACGTATCCCGCGCGTCAAAAAATGCTCGTCGAGCGTGTGCGGCGTTCGCGTTGCTGATCGCGATGGCGGCGTCGTTTGCCGCGGTCGCTCAAGACAGTGAACCCCCTTCCACACCCGATACCGTGGTGTTACCGCCAGCCGAAGCGACGGACGGTCAATTCGTCATTGTGGAGACCAACACTCGAGTTGAGACCGATCTTTTGTTGCTCAACGCCGAGATTGTCTATGGTCTCACGCGTGGGGCGATCAACGGCTTATACAATGGCGTACCGCTATTGTTTGAAACGCAGATCGAACTCGACCGCAGCCGACGCTTTTTGCCCGACCCGAACGTGGTGAGCTTGGTGCAGCGATCTGAGCTGACCTACCATGCGCTGACCCAACGGTTTGTGGTGCGCAACTTCAACAGCTCCGAACAAACCACGCACGCCACATTGTCTGAGGCGTTAAAGCGCTTGGGGCAGTTTCAAGATTTGCCGATCATTGACATCAGTCTGCTCGACCCTGAATCCGCTTACTCGATACGTATGCGCTCGGTGCTCGACACGCGCTCCTACGCGGCACCGCTTCGCATGCTGGCGGCCTTGTTTCAGGTGGACGACTGGCGTCTTGAAAGTTCATGGGAGCGCTGGTTGATCACGCTGTGAGTCGGCTGGCGGTTCGCGCCCTTTCCGTTCTGGCGTTTCTGGTCATGGTGGTGGCGCTGTTGCTGCTTGCCAAGACCACACAAAACACCGAAGAATTCGGCCGCCTCCATTATGTGATCGTGCTGTTGAACGCCGCCGGTGTGTTGCTGTTGCTCGGCCTGATCCTAGTCAACATACTGCGTCTTGGGCGTGACTACATAAAAGGCATTCCGGGTGCGCGTCTTAAGGGGCGCATGATCGGTATGTTCGCAGCCCTCGCCGCTGTGCCGTTGATTCTCGTGTACCTATTTTCCATGTACTTCCTCAATCGCGGAATCCAAAGCTATTTTGATGCGGATGTGACCCGCGGGCTAGACGACGCGCTGACCTTGAGCCAAACGGTTCTCGATATGCGCATGCGCGAACACATGGAGCGACTCGATCTTATTGCGCGCCAGGCCGGACCGTTAACCGCCGATGAACTGGCCCAGGCGGTGGGCGGCATGCGCCAGGAGCTGCAGGCGGCACAACTGACCTTTATCGCGAGCAATAACGCCGTGCAGGCCGTGAGTCGCGAGCCATCCGTTGCACCGCAGCGCATGTCGGATGAATTACTCGCACAGGTCCGCTCCGGTTTACCGATGCTCGATATTGAACCGGCCGCCGACGGGGGACTGAATATCCGAGCGGCTCAGCGACTGCAGGTCGGCAACGGCGATTCGGACGCGCGCGTCGTGTTTGCTAGCTTTCCGGTGAGCAGCAATATCGCCGAACTTGCCGAGTCGGTGCAGGAAACGTATTCCTATCACAATAACCTCGAGTTTATTCGTGAACCATTGATTGACAGCTTTAAACTCACCTTGTCTTTGGTGCTGCTCGTCTCGCTATTGCTGACCTTATGGGGCATCTTTTTTATCGCTCGTCGCATCGTCAAACCGATCCAAGATCTGGTGGCGGGGACGCGCGCGGTGGCCGCCGGCGACTTTGCTATGCAGCTGCCGGAGGGCAATCGCGACGACATCGGATTTCTGGTGGCCTCATTCAACAATATGACTCGTCGCTTGTCGCACGCCAGCGAAGTGGAGCAGCGCAGCCGTGAGGCCGTCGAAGCGGAGCGAGCCAACCTGCAAAAAATTCTGGGCAACCTGTCGTCGGGTGTCATGGTGGTCGGTCCCGATCGCCGAGTGCTCAATGTCAACGATGCGGCGAGCAGCATTTTGGAAACCAATGCCACCGCGTTTGAAGGTCAGTTACTCGCCGCCCTCACGGTCGCCGATGAAACGTCCAGCGACATGTCCACTCAGCTTGCATTGACGTCGAACAATCATCTCGAACAGGGACACACTCAGTGGCGACAGCAGTTGTCGGTGCACGGTCCGGCCGAGCAGCGCATATTGAGTACTGCGTGCACACCACTTCCGAATGATCAAAACGATCCGCCCATGGGTTACGTCATCGTGTTCGAGGACGTAACGACGGTGCTCCAGGCGCAACGCGAAGCGGCCTGGAGTGAAGTCGCCCGACGTTTGGCGCATGAAATTAAAAATCCGCTTACGCCGATTCAGCTTTCTGCCGAACGCATGAGGCGAAAGTACTTAGGCGAAATGACCGCTCACGAGGCGGACGTGTTGGAGCGCGCGACGCGCACAATTGTGCAGCAGGTGGAAACCATGCGCGACATGGTGGATGCGTTTCGTGATTACGCGCGTGCACCGGAAATTGAATTGGCGCGATTTGATCTCAATCGTTTGATGGGTGAGGTCGTCGATCTTTACCGAGGTGGCGACCCCGCCGTGGCGCTGAGACTCGATCTTGATGAGACGCTAACCTCGATTGTCGCCGACTCCGGTCGTCTCCGTCAGATTTTGCACAATCTACTGCGCAACGCGATCGACGCCGTGCACGAACAACAAGGATCGGTGATAACCCTTAGCACGCGGGCCGCCACGTATAAGGCACAGTCAGTGGCCGAAATTGTGATCGAGGATAACGGCCCAGGGTTTCCCGAGGCCATGATGCGAACGGTGTTTGAACCGTACGTGACCAGCAAGCCCAAAGGCACCGGCTTAGGGTTAGCGATTGTAAAAAAATTGGTTGAAGAACACGCCGGTGTAATTACTATAAGCAACGTTGATGACGGCGGTGCTCGTGTGCGAATTCTGTTACCGGTTGACAACGATTCGCGCGCGGCATTGATACCGGATTCACCTGAGCAGCCAAGAAGGGAAAGCGCATGACGTCTGCAAATGTGTTAGTGGTTGATGACGAGTCCGATATCCGCGGACTATTAGAAGAAATCTTAACCGAAGAGGGCTACAACGTTTCGACGGCCGCCGACGCGGTGGAAGCCCGTTCCTCGTGGCATGGTTTTGACCCCGATCTTGTGCTGCTCGACATCTGGATGCCTGAAACCGATGGCATTACGTTGCTGCGCGAATGGTCAGCAGCAGGAAGCCTGCAGTGCCCGATCGTCATGATGTCCGGCCACGGCACTGTTGAAACGGCGGTCGAGGCAACGCGCCTGGGCGCCTTTGACTTTATTGAAAAACCACTGTCTTTGGCCAAACTATTGCGCACCGTTGAGCGCGCATTGGAGTCGAGCGACAAAGCGACCAGCACCAAGGGAGCGCGAAAATTGGTGACAGGCTTCGTCGCGCCCGTCGGCAAAAGCGCGGTGATGCGCGAGTTGCGCGAAGAAGCCAAGCGCTACGCGCCCCATGGCACCAATTTGTTAATTACCGGAGAAGCCGGTACCGGTCGCGAGTCGTTCGCGCGATACGTGCACCATCTGGTTGGACGGGCAAACGCCCCGTATGTGTCGCTCGTGGCCGCGACGCTTACGGAAGAGTCCGCGCCGGCGGTTCTGTTAGGTAGCCTCGACGGTGATAAAGCGGTCGAAGGTAAGCTGCGGGAGGCGGCTGGCGGTACCTTGTACATTAACGGCATTGAAGATCTGCCGCAGTCGGCGAAACGAACTTTGCTCGCTGCCGTTGAGGGCGGGGAGTTTCGACCGGTTGGTAGCCAGCATGAACATCCGCTGGATGCCCGTCTTGTGTGTGCGGCGCAGCCGGGAATTGAACAGGCGATTGATTCGGACGATTTGCTCGCCAAACTTCTGCCTCATATCAGTGTGGGCACCTTGCACGTGCCACCACTGCGCCTGTATAGCGAAGACGTACCGGAATTACTCAACTATTACTCCGACAAGCTTTCGGATGAGGAGCGCTTGCCTGTGCGTAAGTTCTCTGTCGCCGCACAAAACCGATTACGTAGCTATCCTTGGCCTGGCAACATTCGCGATTTGCGTAACCTGGTGCACCGTTTGCTGATCAAAGGGGGCCATGAGGTCATTAGCTTAGAGGATGTCGAGGACGCGCTGTCACAATCGGTCGTGGCCGAAGAAGCCGCGCTGGTAAAGCAAGACTTATTGGCGTTACCCCTTCGAGAAGCGCGAGAGGAATTTGAGCGGGCTTACCTCAAAAAGCAGCTAATGCTGTGCGGCGGTAAAGTCGGTGCTCTGGCGAAGCGTGTGGGCATGGAACGCACCCATCTGTATCGTAAACTGCGTTCGCTTGGCGTTGATTTTGGTTCGGGTGGGGAGTGATCTCGATTGTGCTGCCTGGGGCGGCACACCCAAACGCTAATCGCTAAACCACATCGTTAACTTGATGCCGAACTGGGCAGCGGCATCGACTCCCTCAAGAATCGATCTCAATGGCCTGTCGTCCGATGGCGGTATCGGCCGACATCCTGGCGCGTATATGTCTGTAATACACTTTTGATTTAGGCGCTTACGTCATCTCGATTCGGTTACCCTTGATTCGGTGATCGTCCCTTCGCCGTCGAGAACGTAGGGCTCTGGTTTGTGTTTAGTGGACCTTTATTCTAGGTTTGTGGGAGATCATTTAAGAAAATGACACACACTTCTACAGGCCGATGACCATAAGCACAGTCAAAGAGTCGGTTTGGACACCTTGAGTCACATTGCCAGGAGGCCCCCGTGAAGCTTAAAAAATACGTTCCGTTTTGCTTTCGTTCGACGCCGACCATCGTGGCGTCGTTGGTTTTTGTCGTCGCGCTGTCGATGACGTCGCTGGCCACAGCAAATCAACCCGATTCGCTGAGCCTGTCCCAGCCGGAACTCCTGTTTGAGCAAAATAAAGGTCAGTTTGGCCCTGGCGTTGACTATGTCGCGAAGGGGGACGGGTATTCCGTCGTATTGGGTCGTGCACCGGTCATTGAATTGTTTCGCTATAGCGACCTGTCTACGGCCTCCACCGATCAAGAACTGGATGAGTTTGCGTCGAATGTCAACATTGACTCTATTGCGCAGCTTCGTTTAACGATTCTTGGCGCACGTGATGATGCTCAGGCTATACCGTTGGCCAAGAACCAAGCGCGCACGCACTATCTGCTTGGGTCCAAAGAGGACTGGCGTACTGACGTGCCCAATTTCGCCCGGATTCGGTATGACGATATTTTGCCGCTTGTCGATGTTGAATATTACGGACAGGAAGGGCGTTTAGAGTACGATTTCATTGTGCGCCCGGGCGGCGACCCCGCACCGATTCAATTTCGCTTTGATGGCGCGGATGACGTGCGCCTCAGCGCTGACGGAAATCTGATCATCCGTATTGATGGAAAAGAAATTGTTCAACGGGCGCCCTTCACGTATCAGCGCGATGAAACGGGCGTTCGCCAAGTCGTGGCATCGCGGTATGTACTCAGCGATGACGTCATCGGCTTTGAGCTCGACAAGTGGGATACGTCGCGAGACCTGATTATCGATCCAGTGTTGGAATACTCGCGGTACTTTGGGGGTGCTCGATTCGATCGCGCGCGCGATGTTGAAGTGGATGCCGCTGGCAATATCTATGTGATTAGCGACAGCACAAGTGGTGGCCTTGCAACGCCAGGCGTCTATCTCGAGTCGCCCGTCGGCACACGTTTTGAACAAGAGAGTTTTCCATTTTGCGTTGATTGCACAGATGCGCCGATCGGTGGCGGACAGGTCAGGCGCGTCACGCTAGTCAGTGCCAATAATCTGCTCATCACCAAATTCAGTCCCGATGGACAAACCGTGCTGTGGTCGACTTATTTCAATGGGGCGGTAGCGGGCAATGTCTCACTGGGCGTGGACTCAACTGGGGTATCGGACGCAGGTGAATTGGCCTTTGGCATAACCAGCGCTGCGGATGGTCTTCCGCTTGTTAATCCAACGCAGACCTACTCGGGTACGCAAAATAACGCGTACATCGCTAAACTGAACAGTGCTGGATCCGCACTGACCTTTAGCACGTATCTCAACCTGGGCACAATCACCACCTGGGTAAGAGGGTTGGACGTATCGGCGAGCGGTGAGGTGGCGGCGACCGGCTTGTTAAGTGTCGGCAATGGGTTTCCGGTTGTAAACGGCTTGCCCGGGCAGAGCTGCATCATGAATGCGGCACAAAACGAGTTCTTTGACGGTTATGTCGCGCTGTTTAATGCATCCGGCACGCTGACATTTTCGAGCTGTCTCGGTGGCGATATTCGCAGCGGTTCGTCCATTGAGGGATTGCGCGGCGTTGCGATTGGTGACAACGGCGATCTGTATGTGTTGGGGTACAGCTCCATGACTGATTTTCCAGTGGTGAATGCCATTCAACCCAGCCTCAATGTAATCGGCTCACGAGAAATGACGATCTCGCAAATTGATCCGGTGGCCAGCGTGCTTAAGTTCTCAACGTATTTTGGACCGACTGCGGCAAATTTACCGCCGACTGAATTTGGCAATTTTCTCAATTTCTTTCCCATTGGCATCAAGGTAGACAGTGCGGGCAACATCGTTGTGTCGGGTCCGATTAATTCGTTGTCCTACCCGCTTGTGAATGCGTTTCAAACCAACCTCGGCGTGCCGCAAAACTCAGCCGAGTTTCGCCAAGGCAGTACGGAAGCGCCTCTCGATGACACCTTTGTGACAAAACTGCATCCGACCAATGGCGTAATTTTCTCCACGTATTTGGGGGGCAGTCAGTCTGACGGTGGGTTACCGTCGTTGGCGCTCGATAGTGAGGACAATATTTACGTGGCGGTCGTGACTCGATCCGACGACTATCCTGTTCTCAATCCGATTCAGGCCAGCAAGACAGACGAGTCCAGTATCGCGGTCAGTCAATTCACGCCTGATGGTGCGTTGGCGTTTTCAACGTACTTGGGTGGAAGCAACGACCAGGTCTTTCAGTTACCGGGCGGATTGGCGGTGAACGCCGCCGGCAAGATCATTGTCGGTGGCTACACCCGCTCGGTTGATTTTCCGATTGTCGGCTCAGGCACGACGAACGCGGGCGACTACGACGTGACGTTGGCCATCATCGACCCAACGGGGGACACGGATACCGATGGCGATGGCGTGCCTGATCTGGCCGATGCCTTTCCTAGCGACGCGGCGGAATGGCGGGATACCGATGGGGACCTGCTCGGCGACAATGCCGATTCCGATGATGACGACGACGGCTTTTCAGACGCGAGCGATCGATTCCCGAAAAATGCCAGCGAATGGTTGGACGCCGATGAGGACGGCGCGGGCAACAACTTGGACCAGTTTGACGGCGATCCAGGCAACTATTTCGACCTGGATATGGATGGTATCGCTGACTTTCTTGACACCGATAGCGATGGTGACGGCGTACTGGCACCTGATGATGCATTTGATTACGACGCCAGTGAAACAAGCGACACGGATTTTGATGGTGTCGGCAACAACGCCGATGAAGATGATGATTCCGATGGATTTGCGGATTTTCTAGATATCGAACCGTTGAACGCACAGAGTCCTGTTCAGACGTTTGAGCGGTATACCCCGTTCGATGTGAGTGTTTTTCTGTCGCCCTGGCCAACCGGCTACTCGGACGTGGTCGGCACAGATACGAGTTGGACGGCTGCGACAGACGATGCCTTTGGGGGGCAGACCAGTTTCGGTAGTCTACTTATCGGTGACAACCAGGTCGCTGCTATCGAGTACACGGACACGTTTGCCGGCGGCGCGATCAAGTTTCAATACAAAGTCGATAGTCAGGAGAATTTCGATCTGTTCACGTTTCTTATTGACGGTGTCGTCGTATTGACGGCGTCGGGTGATACCGGCTGGCAAACGTTTGAAACACCCATCGCTTCGGGTAGTCGCACACTCCAGTGGCGCTACGCAAAAGACGGCTCGATTTCTGAGGGAGCGGATGGGGCTTGGTTTGATGATCTTGCTTTAGATGGGGATGGTGATGGCGCAACCGATGATGTGGACAACTGTTTACTCATCGCCAATCCTGCTCAGCGCGATACAGACGGGGATGGGTATGGCAATTTTTGCGATGCAGATCTGAACAACGATTGTGTTGTGAACTTCCTGGACCTCGCGGCGTTGTCGAGTCTGTTCTTAACGACCGATGAGGATGCCGATTTTAACGGTGATGGGCTGGTCAACTTTATCGATATTTCCTTGTTTGCGCCGTTCTTTGGTTTGGCCCCGGGACCTAGCACCACGGCGACGTGTCCGTAATGGCGAACCGCTGTTCCATTTTTCTCTCGGCGCTGCACTAGCGCCCTGTATCTAGGGCGAACAGGTCGGTGGATGATGTTCTGCTAGAGTGTGCATAAAAAAACGCCGGTCACTGACCGGCGTTTTTCAATGTGGTCGACCTAGCATGGCGGATTAGCGCGTCTTGAACAGACGGCGTGATTCGCGGCGGTTACTGCAGGCCCGGTCCAGGCGGCAGCAAAAAGCCCTCACGAAGTATCACAAGATCTAAAAAGTTGACAGCGCCATCACCGTTAAAATCTGCATCCTCATCCGTGCTGCCAAATACGCTAGCAAACTGCGACACATCCACAAAGTTGACGATGTTGTCGTTGTTCAGATCCGCATCGCATAGATTGCCGAACCCATCGTCATTCGTGTCGCGCTGATCTGGATTGGCAACGCGCTCGCAATTATCGAGGCCATCCAATACATTATCCTGGTCCTGATCTATTTCGAGCACCATATAGAGTGCATCGCGTCCACTGCTGGGTGGCGTGCTCGTGCCGACCTGCGGCCACAGGTCACCGGTGGTAGCGCCGCCGAGGAGCACTTTCGAATCCGAGCCCTGTGCAAAGACAAGGCTGGTGAACAGTTCTTCCTCACCGCCACCCTTAAGGCGTGTTGAAAACTCAAGGTCGCTACCATCAGCGGATAGCACGCTGACAACCACGTCGTCTGCAGTCGGCCAAATTTCCTGAGGAACTCGGTTGGTGGTGGAAAAACAGGGGCAACGGGCGGCGGATGTCGACGGTACAATCGACAGCGTGGCATCGAGTGCGCCCACATAAGAGGCCTCCAGACTAAGCGTGCCGGTGCCATCATTTATGTACAGTTTATCGCTGTCACTGCGTCCAATAATCACATCCAGATCGTTATCGCCGTCAACATCGACAACCGCTGCGGACAAGTTGTCGGCGTTCGCTTCGGTCAACACGACTACCTGTGACACCATCGCCGCGTCGTTCAGCGTCAAAACTTCGACTGCACTATCGGCATTTACGACGACCAACTCGTCGGTGCCATCGCCGTCTAGGTCACCTGCGGCGATATCACTGACGGTGCCAACACTGTGGTTGAGCACAATGGCCGGACCCAGCGCGGCGTTTGTTACATCGTAGAGACGGATGTCTTGAAGCTCATTGGCAACAGCGACAAACTGACCCGCGGCCGCCAGCGTGTTTAATTCGGCGAGCACAAATGCGGTGGTGTTACCGTCGGTACGGCCGACGCTTGTTTCAACGAACGCTCCAGGCGTTGTACCGGTTACTTCTACCAATGTGTTTGCACTGCCGTAGTTTGCGACGAGAAAGACGGCTAGGCTGGGCGACAGCCCTAGTATATCCGTCACTACGTCGCGCGAGTCTTCCGACGCGCTGCCAACCGTATCGAACAAACTGTACGTGAACAGGTTTTCGTCAAACGAGAAGAGCTGGTTCACTCCGTCTCGATTCGCAATAAGACCTCGAGCGAGAAGGGGGTTGATACTGGCGTTAGCCGAAAAGGCGATGGCGCTGGTATCGTACTGATCGATTTGCGCCAACAGTGGCACGAGCAAACCGAGGCTCTCTACGTCACCCAAGGCGGTGTAGTTGAGTCCGTCGCGGGCGAAAAATGCGTTATACGTGAGATTGTTATCGGTGAGTGGGAAGACGTCCCGGCTGACACCATTAAAGCTATCGAAGGCCGTGCCGGCATTGGTATTGATCAGATAGGGTTGCGGCGACGCTGGGAGTGGGTTGCGCAGTGGGTAGTCGGGGGCAGATGAATTACCGGCGACGTAGGCGCGACCTTCATCATCCACTTTAATCGCATAGAGGAAATCATTGCCGAGCGCGCCGAGATAGGTGCCGTAAATCAGCTGAGTGGCATCGGCACTAAGCTTGAAAACATAGCTGTCAGCATCCCCCAGATTAGCCGGCGGATCACTCGGCAAGGGCTGAAAAACGCCGGCCGTCGTCTCGTTCAGTCCTTCCGAGGTGGCGGTCACTCCATAGATATTGCCGTCGGCATCGACATCCATGCTCTGCAAAAACCCGTCGCCGACAAAGGTAGCGGCGGTGACGGTCGACAGATCGGACGACAGTTTTACGACGATCGAATTAAATCCCAGTTCAATGAGTGGGGTTGGCCGATAGACGCCGGGCGTGGTCGGGAAATCGCTTGAGCGACTGAATCCGGAGAGATACACATCGCCGTTGTCGTCCACTTGGATATGCCGGCCTGCGTCACGGAACGATCCGCCAAGGCAGGCTGAAAAAAGCAGTGAACCAGTCGGCGAAATCTTCGCTATTGCTATGTCGCTGGCCGAGCCTGGTAGGGGTTCGATTTGGGGTTGGCTTTCCTCCTCAAAGCACCCGGTGCCATTAATCGTGTCGGTGACCGGAAAGTCGGGCGCTGCAGTCTGACCCGCGACATACACATTGTCGGAGGCATCCAGCGCCAAGCCTCTAAAAAACTCGAAGCCGAAGCCGGTTGTCGCGTTGGGCGCTAAATCGGTACCGCCGAGATACGTGGCGAATACAAAGCTCTGCCCGTCGACCGCCAGCTTAGCCACAAACCCATCTGAGTTGAGTAGGCCGCCGCCAACAAAATTACCGCCGGCAAACGTGCTTTGAAGGGCATTTAAGGTTGGAAAGTCAGAGGACTCGGTGTTGCCCACAACAACAATGTTACCGGCGCTGTCTATCTGTGTGTTTTCGGCGCGTTCCGACCGCGAGCCGCCAAATACGGTAACCCAATTGATGTCGCCCGCCGAGTCCAGCTCAGCCACAAATACGTCGGATTGCACTTTAAATTCCGAGGGATTCGAAATGAAGTCAAGCAGCGACGTGGTCGTGCCGGAAAGAAGGTAAGCGCCGTTTGTTCTTTCCAGAAACCGCGTGGTTCGGTCGGTGCGGTTGCCGCCAAAATAGCCGGAGAATTCGATCACGGGGTCGATCACGAGCGCGGCGGTGACATCATGGTCTTGTAGTTCAAACTGGATAGTGCCTTCCGCGGCGGCGCGAAACCGACCCGCGAGCCGCTGTTCGTTACCATCGATTTGTTGATACACCGCTGGGATCGTCTGCGTGATGAGGCCCATCGGCGTAGTCGCCTGCCACGACTCCTCGTCCAGCACGGTGGTTGTCGCGCCACTCAGCGAGAGTGTGATCTGCGAGGGGTCACTGTTAGGGGCCACGATGAAGTCGTACTCAAGCTGGCCGTCGTGCAGTCGGTACACGACATCGATACCGTCGTATACATTGGTCACTCGCACTGTCTCGAAGTGGGGCACGGCTTTGAGCCACTTTTGCTGGTTTGAGCCACTCAGATAATGCGTCATGCCCTTTGCGCGCTGGCCGGCGTGTGACTGGGCGAGTGGATTGGCTTGCTCAAAGGTCAGTCGGGCAATGTGTTGCACAAACGGGGTGGGAAGATCGGCAGTGCTCACGTCCTGTAAATGGGGAGTGTTCGTCAAGGTGTCGGGCGCGGTCAGCAAGAGCTCGATATGGGCTGGTGAAATCAGTGCCGTCAAGTCGTTCGCGCGAACGACGTACCCATACTCGCTACGCGCTTGCCCCTGATTCTGTTCGATCCACGACAGAGCGTGAACAGGACTGATGAGAAATAGGGTGGCCAAGGTTAGCCCAAATAACGACAGGCGCTTGTTCACTGGATTCTCCTTTTTCGATTTCTTCTTCCAGGAGCATTGAGTGTACCCGCTCAGTTGGAGGCTCTACAATTGAATCGACATTGGTTCGTTAGTAATCCTGCGTTATGGTAAGGACCAACAACGATCTTATTGATAGGAACAACACGAACCTGTTTGTCGAACGCTATGTACGCTATTCAAAACCCAAGCACCTCACCAACTTATCGGGCCGATATCGATGGCCTACGTGCGATTGCCGTGCTGTCGGTTGTGGTGTACCACATCGATCATCGGTTGGTGCCGGCGGGTTTTCTCGGTGTTGATATTTTCTTCGTGCTATCGGGATTTTTGATTTCGTCGTTAATAATGAACGAAATCCAAATGGGCACGTTTTCGCTAGTTGAGTTTTATCGTCGACGCATTAAACGCATCATGCCGGCAATGTTGTTGGTGTTGGCGACAACCGTATTAGCCGCGCAGTGGTTGTTTCGACCCGAAGAAGCCGAAACCACGGCACGCGCCGGATTCTGGTCGCTGCTGTCGCTCGCGAACCTGTTTTTTTGGTTGTTTGAAGACACCTCGTATTTTGCGGCGGACAGCAACGAACTGCCTTTATTGCATCTTTGGTCCTTAGGGGTCGAAGAGCAGTTCTATATCCTCTGGCCGCTATTGCTGATGTTGACCTACTCGGCATTGAAACGCGCGTACTTCGGGCTACTGGTGCTGGGTGCGCTCGCCTCGTTCGCGTTTGGTGAGTGGTATTTTTCGCGGGATGCATCGTTTGTGTATTTCATGCTGCCATCGCGCGCGGGCGAGCTGTTGGTCGGGGCCATCGCCGCACACTATGTGATGTCGGGTCGCACGCTTTCTTCCTCAACGGCAGTGGTGTGCGCGTGGGTGGGTGTGGCGTTGATCGCCGGATCGCTCTGGTGGGTGACAACGCAAAGGCCCTTTCCAGGCTGGCAGGCTGTACCACCCACGCTTGGCACCGCTCTGCTCATTTTAGCCGGCCATCGCCACTCACCACTGCCGAATCGTGTGTTGTCGATCGCGCCGCTTGTTTGGATAGGGCTGGTGTCCTACTCCGCCTATCTGTGGCATTGGCCGCTGCTGGCGTTTCTTCATTATGGTGGGTTCAACCTGTCGCTTGCGCTGGGTGTCGCGGTGTTTGTGCTGACGTTTACACTCGCTTGGTTGTCTTATCGATTTGTCGAACAGCCGCTACGCCGCTCCTCTGATTCGTTTATTCCACTTGCGTTGAAACAGTTCGTCGTGCCTTCCCTATTGATATCGATACTGATCGGCGTGTCGATGAAGACGGATGGCTACGGTTTACGTTCCGATACGTATCGTCAAGCACTCGCCGAACAACGCGCCGAACGGCCGGGCGTTTTGGAATACGACTACGTGTGTCAACGGCAACGTTTGAGTGTGGCCGACTTGACCGATGAACGCTGCGTGCTGGGCGCTAATGGCGACACTGAGCCGAACGCCTTGCTTTGGGGGGATTCAATTGCCGCCCGTTACGTCGGCATGCTCGGCGTGTTCGCCCGAGAGGCCAATTTTCGGTTTCGCAATCTCGAGGTCGGCTCGTGTCCCCCTCTGCTTTCAGGCTCCGCGCCTTACACCAATGTACGCAGAGTGGCGGACTGCGACGCGTCGAATCACTTAGTGTCGAACGCGTTGAATGCCAACACAACCGTGTTTGCCTCGGCGTCCTGGGTGCACTATCACTTCAACGGTAACGACGTCGTGGAGGGCTTCGCCCAAACCCTTGGCGATCTCGCCTCGCGCGTCGAGCGTGTCATTATATTGGGACACGGACCAATTGCGTACGGATACGACACGTTATGCCGAGAAAAGCAGTTGGGTTTTGCTGGTGTGGCGTGCAGCGAGGCACCGGTACCACTCGATCGACGCATTATCGATACGAATACGCGTCTTCAGCAGCTGGCTGCTCGCTACCCGAATGTGGATTACTTCGACGCGAACGCGTATCTGTGTCCGGGGGACGTTTGTCCACTGTATGTGAAGGATGAGCCGGTCTTTTTTGATCCCTACCATCTGACCATTGCGGCCTCCTGGCGCATTGGCGAAGAGATCGTAAAACGCGAGGGCGTTCCCCAAGTGTTTGAGCAGATTGGGAAATAACTTCGCAAAAACATGCGCTTAGTGATTGCGTTTTGCGCGTTCACTCGCCCGTAACAGGGCTCTGCTATGATCGAATGAATCACCAATTCGGAGAATCAAATGAACGTTTTGACGACACACGCTCGGCTGTCTCGACTCTTTGCGCTCAGCGTGGCGCTTCTTATGTTGTCCACACCACTGACCTGGGCGGGCAAGTACAACGCGGTTATTTCGATTGGCGATTCAATGCCGGCGTTTACGGATCTGCCCAATATCGATGGCAACGCAATGTCGTCCAGCGATTTGGATGCGGATATTGTTGTGTTGATTTCGCTCGCCAATCACTGCCCATGGGTAAAAGGAATGGACAAAGATATGGTGTCGCTCGCCAGAGACTTCGCGGATCAAAGCGTGGCGTTTGTTGGTTTGAGCTTCAATCATCGCGAAGACGATCGTCTCGAAGCGATGAAAGTGCACGCTCGTGAAAACGGTTATGGCTTTGACTATCTTTTTGATGAAAGTCAGGCGCTAGGCAAAGCGCTGGGTGCAGTGCGTACACCAGAGTACTTTGTATTTAATAAAGAGCGCGAACTGGTTTACACAGGGCTTTTGTATAATTCGCCCGCCAAAATCAATCGAGATGGCAGCGTGAATTACACGAAGGGCGAACCGACCGAATTCTATGTGGCGGATGCGATCAATGCGTCGTTGGCTGGCAACCTGCCCGATGTAACGGAAACCAAGGCGCACGGATGTTCCGTCAAATACACGCAGGAGTAATTGTTCTCGCGCTGCTCCTGACCGCGTGCGGCGAAGCGACGCAGGAAAAAGAAACGGACGCGACAAATAATGTTGAGTTGGAAACGTCGCTCAATGCGGCGTCCGATCGCGTCTCCAGCGTTGAGTTGATTCCGCTCTCGTTTCGCGAATGGGAGACGCGTCGTGATGGCTTTGCGCCAAAAATCCTCGTGGTGGATTTATGGGCAACATGGTGTCCACCGTGCCTTGAGAAGTTTCCTCACATGGTGGAAATGCATCGCAAGTACCAAGACCGCGGGGTGCAGGTGGTAACGCTGAGTCTGGATGATCGCGACGATCCGGCGAGCGTGGAATTTGCAAAGGAATTTTTAGTTAGCCAAAACGCGACTTTCCCAAATTTCTTTCTCGACGAGAACATCATGGATGCGTTTGAGATGGTGGGCATCCAGACTGTCCCAGCCATCCATATTTACGATCGGAATGGCAATTTGGTGGCCGATCTCAATGATGACAATCCGAACAATCAATTCAGTGATGAGGACGTGGAAAAGGCCATTTTGGCGTTGCTCGATGAGTCGTAGCGACACAAAACCTCGGGATTGACGGAGCCTGCGGCCCAATCTGGGTCGAGTCTCCGTCAATAACGTCAATCGTTTGACGGTCAAAATAAGCAAAAACCTGGGAAAAATCGTCATTAGCCGCCCGAATCCCCCGATTTGTGCGCATTTTTTACGATTTACCCACAGGAATGCGACGTCGTTCCGCGAATAATTCCCCCCTAACTCATATTGTTACGCTCTGAAATTGACATAAGGGCACGGCGTTTAGCTGTGTATCCAATGACGCTGAGCACGACAACAACACCATTGCAGTGGAAACGAAAACTGGCCGGAGGTCTGGTGGCGGTGGCGTGCGCCTGCCTGTCGTGGATGACGGGTGCCGATTTGCGCTCCGCACCGGCCTGGTTTGATCCGGATGGTGTCGGCAACGGGGAGGATTGGCACTATCGGGTCCCGGTCACGATTCCGGGGTCGGCGGGCGTGTCCAGTACGTTACGCGTCGATATCGATTTTGCGGCACTGCTGTCTGATCTGGGTGTCAATGCGGGGGCTGTCGATTTTGATGAAAACTCGGTGCGCGTTGTGCGACCCAACGGCACGTTGGCAGGTGAGCAGGAGTTCACTGACCAAGTCTTCAATGGAAATTTCGACGCCGTGAACAACGCGCGGGGCGAAGTCAAATTCATTTTAGACGACGCACCGGGCGCCGGTGACTACTTTGTTTATTTCGATATCACCGGCAATGGTGCGAAAGCCGTCAATCCACAACCGGTTATTAACGGCAACTTCGAACAGTCCGCCGGCAGTGTGGCGACTCGCTGGACGACAAGCGCGGTAAACACCGGTGGCGGCGAACGCAATCTTGTGATCAATTCGACCGTTGGGGCGACGATCAATATTCCGGCGGGCTGCAGCACCAATGCGGCGAACAATGTCGACAACGGTCCGAACAATATCGCCGGCGTCGGTACGGGTGACGACTGGTATCTATTGGGCTATCGGGAAAACTGCGAAGACGGTGGCGGTGGTGTGGAGCTTGTGCAGCTCAATCGGACATTTGAAAACCCCGCTGGCGCCGCGCGGGGCAACCTCACGTTTGCGTTTCAGGTTCAGGCGTACGACGGCCTGCAGGCGACCGGTAATAACTACGACTACATGCGCATTTCCATCAATGGAGCGGTCATCGATCACACGACCGTGAACTTTGATAATACGACGGCGCCGACGCTACGGCAGCGCGACGTGGGCATCGGCAGTCCGGGCTTCTCGGCAACATTGGTTGATCATGGCTGGCGACAGGCCTCGATTGACATGACCGCATTTCCAGCTGGCACGACGACACTGCGCGTAGAAATGCGTCATACCGACGCCGATGATAACTATCGTACGTGGGTTAAGCTTGACGATTTCGAGTGGGCGGTTCAGACGGGAACCCTGGGTGCGGTTGAAGGCTTTGGCACCAATATTACCTTGCCCAACGACACGACGGTCGGTGCACCGTCGGCCTACACCACAGGACAGGTGCTGTCGATCAGAGCAGTGGTCGATGCGGACGCAAGTTCAGTGCTGGCCAACGTGATCGATGAAAACGGCACAGCGGTGGCCACCGGAATTGCCTTATTCGACGACGGCACCCACGGCGATACCACGGCGAATGATGGTGTCTGGAACAACGACGGCAGCGACGGGGCGTTTCCTACTTATACATTCCAAAGTAGCGACCCAACCGGTACCAACTGGTCGCTGTTGGTACAAGCGCTCGATGGTTCGGTCAGTGGCATCGGTGTGGCCAATGGCTTAGTGCAAATCGACGGCCAAGGCACGGCCATTGCGCAGGCCAACTTCTGGAATGTGGATGAACAGGTGTTTTCCTATGCGGCCCCTAGTCTCGATTTGCTAAAAACCTCGTTAGTGATTAGCGACCCATTTAGCGGCACAACAAACCCCAAGCGCATACCCGGTGCCTATGTGCGCTACGCGCTCACAGTATCGAACAGTGGAAACGGCGCCGTCGATAACAATCAGCTGGTCATCACCGATCCGCTTCCGGCTGATGCGGCACTTTGCATTGGCCCGCCGTGTGCCTCAGGCGATCCGGTGGTCTATGATGATTCGGGATCACCGGTCGCCACGGGATTGACGTATAACTACGCCAGCCACGTCACTTTTTCAACGGACGGCGTGAACTTTGGCTATGTCCCCAGCGCCGATGGTGAGGGGTTCGACGACGCCATTACCCATGTGCGAATCATTCCAGCCGGTGCGTTTGCTGGCAATAACGCGTCGTTTGTGGTGTCGTTAATCATACGAGTGGAATAGCGGTGATCGACTGCCGCGACCGGCGGCAGGAGGCATCACATGAACCCATCCTCGGATCGTATTCGCCCGCGCATTGTGTCGGTGGATATTCTGCGTGGCTTGGTGATGGTGATTATGGTGCTCGATCATGCGCGCGACTACTTCAGTCTCACGCCATTTGATCCGTCCGATTTGGCCCAAACCGATGCGGCGCTCTATTTTACTCGCTGGATCACTCATTTTTGCGCGCCAGTCTTCGTGTTTTTATCGGGCACGAGCGCCTGGCTCTATCGCCGCAATAAACACGCGAGTAAACGCGAGTTATCGTGGTTTTTAGTGACACGTGGCCTGTGGTTAATGCTCATCGAGCTGACGCTCATTAATTTTCTGTGGCAGTTCACGGTCAACCTGATTTTGCTGCAGGTCATTTGGGTGATCGGCCTTTCGATGGTCTGCATGGCCCTTCTTATTCACTTGCCGCGCTCGGTCATCGGTCTTATCGGGTTGGCGCTCATTGTGTTGCACAACGGGCTGCTTGATCCGATCAAGGCCACTGACCTGGGCAGCGGCGCGTGGCTTTGGCAGGTTTTGCATGAACGCGCGTTTTGGCCGACGCCCAATTCTCGCCTATGGGGCGTGGCGATGGCCTATCCGCTTATTCCATGGGTGGGCGTAATGGCGCTGGGCTATTGGTTCGGCGCCATTATCGAAAAGCCCTCTGACGTTCGTACTCGCCAGCTATTCCTGTCAGGCGGTATCGCGCTGACCGTTTTTTTGGTGTTGCGTGGATTTAATCTCTATGGCGAACCCGGTATCCCGCCGGCGCTCGCCGACTGGCGCGAAGGCGGCTACACCGGTATCGATTCGGTCATGGCGTTTCTCAATACCAGCAAGTATCCGCCCTCCTTGTTGTTTCTATGCATGACGCTCGGTCCGGCACTAATGCTCATGCCGTGGATGGAAACTTGGCGCGGGCACATGGCAACAATTCTCACCGTATTCGGTCGTGTGCCTTTCTTGTTCTATGTGCTGCATATCGCGCTCATTCACATGATGTCATCCATTTGGACCTATCTGAGTTTTGGGCGGTGGCAATTCCACTACCTCAACTCAACGCCGTTTCCTGAGGGCTATACGTATGAACTGTGGCGCGGCTATGTGGTTTGGATCGTCACGGTGGCGTTGCTTTATTGGCCGTGCAAGCGGTTCATGGAATACCGTAAAACGCATTCACACTGGTGGTTGAGTTATCTGTAGTTACCGTGATTTCTGGCGTATTTCATCGACAACCAGCAGACCGGCGATCATCGCCACCGCCAGAGTGACCACAGCCATCACCAGCTTGCCCGCCATGAACAGCACGACTGCCGACAGCAGCAGAGTTAAATCCATGATCAACGCGCCGGGCAAACGTGTTTTGGCAAACAGTAACAACAATCCGGCCAGCAATTGCGCGGCGCCCAATGCGACAACCGCGTTCACACTCATGCCGATCGTGTCGTGAAAAAAAGCGATCTCTTGTGGCATCTTCAGCACTTTGGCCGCGCCGGCGGCAATAGCCATGATGATCAATAAAATGAGCGCAATGTATTTGAGTTGTTGTCGGGTCATGGTTTACCTCGTTTCGGGGCTCAAAGGCGGCTTAAAAACTCAAGCAAAAAGGGATTGAGCGTATTGGGCTTCTCAATGTGTGCGGCCCGTCCCGTATCGGTAAGAATTTCAAGTGCTGAATGAGCGAGTCGATTATCGACCTGCATTAAATCATCGGGAGTGACCACGCTATCGCTATCACCGCCGAGAATGAGCGTCGGGAGTTTCAACGTGTAAAGCGCGTCCAACAGGCGTGGTCTGACCATGTAGGCCGCAATGGCGTGGGGTAGCTCGCGTCGATCGAGTTTAAGAAACTCCCGCTGCCAATGTTGCAGCACTTCTTTATTGTTTGGGTCATTGAGAAAAGCGGGGCTGAAGGCGCGGCGCAAAAGCGATTTGGTGACAAACCGTAGACCAAATAATTTGATATGAAGCCGCCGCGATTTGAGTGCCTGAAGATCGCGGTCGGAGCAAGTATTGAGTGACGTGCCGATCAGGGTGAGCGACTTGATCAGTGACGGACGGGTTAGTGCTGCACGGGCCGCTACGGTGCCGCCAAATCCCGCGCCAACCACATGGCAGGCGCCGAAGCGTTTCACATCGATAAACTGGGTGACGTCGTGGGCGAGAGTGTCAAGCGCATAACCCTCGGCGGTAACACGGCTTTCGCCGTGGCCACGAAGGTCGATGGTGATACATCGAAAGCGGTCGCGCAACGCGAGAATCTGTTGATTAAAACAACGACCATTGAAAAAAAGGTCATGCAAAAACACCACTGTGTTGAGACCGGTGCCGTGTTCTTCATAGGCCACATTGCAACCGTTAATGGCAATTTCAGGCATATCCTACCCTCGACTCCCGATCATCATACGCGGCATGATCGCCACTTGGGCTAGCGTGTCGACAAATTTTGATGGGTCGCATTGCGTTGACTTTCATTGAGGGCCCGTCGAATGGTCCGGCGGCAAAAGTGTCATATTTCCCTCGTCATCGATCTGAAGACGAGTGTCGCCAAAATCACTCTCAGTGAGTGCCCGGATGGATCGAGCCGCTGCATGCGATTCATCCAGTCGAGGCCCACCGGGCCTTGCCTGTCGAGTGGACACAATTTTGCCATGAAGAAACTCGCCGTGTTCATTGAGTGTGACGTTGAGAATGGGCGCGAGCCCCTTGATGCCGGCAATACTAATGCCATAGTACGTATTGAAATTGCCCAGACTGTAGGCGATGAACCGATCGCTATACACCTCAACGGCGCGTAGAACATGCGGTCCGTGTCCGATGACAAAATCGGCCCCTTCATCCACCATGCGACGCGCGAACGCCACAACATTGCCGCGTTGCTCGCCGTAATAGGTTTCATTGTCAAACGTGAGGTGCTGGGCATCGACCCCTTCGGCACCCCCATGAAACGACACCATGACTAGGTCGTGCATAGAACTGAGGTTGCGAACCGCCAGAGCGGCGCCCTCGATATCGTTAATGTCATGCGAGCCAGGGTTCGGCGCAAACGCGATCATCGCGATGGTGTAGTCGCCGGAAGTAAAACTGGCGACATCGCCGATCCGGCCAGAATGATGGATGCCCCACTCGGCCAGCGCCCGCATTGATGAGTCACGCCCGTCCTCCCCAAAGTCACGCGCATGATTATTGGCCAAACTCATCACGTCGAAACCAGCATCAAAAAAATGCTTGGCGTAACGGGCCGGCGAACGAAAGAGGTAACACAGCTTCGGGTTTTGGCAAACTTTAAACGGTTCACCCCCATCTTGCAGTACCCCCTCTAGATTGCCGAACGTAACGTCCGCGCCCTGCAAAAGGGTTCCCACATGCGAAAAACTCGTGGCACCGTCTTCCGGTGGCAGTCGATTGGACGGAAAGTCGGTACCGATCATGATGTCCCCCACCGCAGCGAACGTGATTGGCCGCTTCGGTGGCGGTGGCGGCGGCGTCGGGTCGAGCTCGGGCTGAGCTTCTTGAATCGGCGGTGGCGGCGTCGGGTCGAGCTCGGGCTGAACTTCTTGAATCGGCGGTGGCGGTGGTGGTTCGGGCGCAGGCTCGGGCGTGGTGGCGCATCCACCTAACAGGAGCATCAAGCATGGCCAGAGTGATTTATGCCAACGGATCGCTCGCGACATCGACTACGTCCTCGGGTGTGGGTTGAATCGACCAGTACCGGAAATTGAGGCTCACACTAAATGAGCCGGCGACCGGATGCAACGGCGTTTCGTGTGTCGGTTCAGCGCACTTTTAGAATAAGAACGTCGATATTGGCGCGACGTAAGTCGGAACGCATCGATTCAAATTGCGCTAGGTTGTCACCTGGGCCGACATACACTCGAAACCAGATCTGGTCCTCTTTGAGTACCACCTGCTGAATATTGGATTCAATGCCTTTAAAGGCGAGCTCTGCTTTGCGACGGTCGGCATCGATGAATTTACGAAACGAACCGGCTTGCAAAATATACTTGCTCGGCGCACCTGTCGCGGCGGTTGGGCGCTTGATGGTCGCGGGTTTCGCTTGGGAAGGGGGTTTCTCGTCTTCGGCGACCACCATTTCGAAATCGGGCAGGACATCGTAAAAATCGTAGCTGCTCTGCTCGGCGGCTGGGGCGGTTGTGGCCGGCGCGCTGTGGGCGGGTGTCACGGGTGTTGCTTCTGCCGGTGCTGGCGTGACCGTCGGTGAGTCGGCCGTGGCAAGCTCGTCCTCGCTGCTTTGTGGTGTGGTCCTGGCATCCGGAATCGGTCGATCAGGCACATCGAGCGGAGTCGGGCGCACATAAAGATAGAGCGCGAGCGCTGCGATGAGGCCCAGGGCAAAGCCCGACACCAGAAACGACCACGGGGACACGTTCGTTTTCTTCTTTCGGCGAGAAGCGTTGCGTTTGTAATCTCGGGCCATAAACGTTTGTTCAGTCAGCGATGGTCAGACAGCGAACGTTCGATCGTTGCTACATGCGTGTCGGCGCACTCACGCCAATGAGGTCGAGCCCGTTACGAATGACCTGAGCCGTAGCACTGGCCAATGCGAGGCGCGCATCTCGCAATTCGCGTTCGTCGCACAGCACACGACATGCCCCATAAAAACTGTGAAACCCAGCGGTTAGCTCGCGTAGATAATTCACAACGGTTTGAGGGGCATAATTCTTCGCGGCGAGCTGTACGATTTCTGGGAAGCGCGACAATAGGGTCATCAGCGCATCCTCTTTGGCGTGCGTAAGACGCGCCAAGTGTTCGATCCCGCTCGCCTGATCCCAGGGAGCGGCTTTGAGATCAGCATGCTGGAACATACGATGCACTCTCGCGTGGGCGTATTGCACGTAGAAGACCGGATTTTCCTCCCGACTGGTTTTGGCCAGCTCGAGATCAAAATCGAGATGTTGGTCGTTAGAGCGCATCACATAGAAGAACCGTGCTGCGTCGTTACCCACTTCTTCACGCAGCTCACGTAACGAGACGAAGCCGCCCGATCGCGTCGACATTTGCATCCGCTCGTCGCCACGATACAACGTGACAAACTGCATGAGCTGAACGTGCAGCGACTGCGGCGGTTCGCCCATGGCCTCAAGGCCGGCGCGAACACGGGACACATAGCCGTGATGATCCGAACCTAGAATGTCGAGCAGGCGATCAAAACCACGTTGGCGTTTGTTCAGATGATAGGCAATGTCCGACGCGAAATAGGTGTAGGCACCGTTGGCTCGGCGCACTACGCGGTCTTTGTCGTCGCCGTAGTCTGTCGCTTTGAACCAGAGTGCGCCGTCTTTTTCGACCACGCTTTTATTCTCTAGCAGTTTGTCCAGCGCCTGTTCGACCATGCCGGTGCGTGTCAATGAGCGTTCAGAAAACCACTCGTCAAACTTGACACCAAATTCGTCAAGGTCGTTTTTGATGTCGTCCAAAATGGCGTTCAGCACCATGTCCTGAACGAGTGCGTAGTCGTCACCCAGAAGCGATTTCGCTCGCTCGCCAATGGCGTCGATGTACACGTCTTTGTCACCGCCTTCCGGTTCGTCGGGCGGTAGATCAGCGAGCACTTCCTCCGCCGTGCGGTGAAACTGATCGCCGTAGGTTTCTTGTAGGTCCTTGGCGATATCGAGGATGTACGCGCCGCGATAACCGTTAGCGGGGAACGCGATCGCTTCTCCTCGCTTGGCGAGATAGCGCAGCCAAAGACTGACGGCCAGAATGTCCATTTGTCGCCCGGCGTCATTCACATAGTATTCGCGATGCACCTTGAATCCCGCCGCCGACAAGATGTTCGACACGCTGGCGCCGTAAGCGGCGTGTCGGCCGTGCCCGACGTGCAGCGGGCCGGTGGGGTTGGCGGAAATAAACTCGACAAGAACCGTTTCTTTTGAATTGGGTTCGGCGTGACCAAACTGTTGGCCTTGTTCGAGCACCTGGCGAACGACCTGCTGCGTGACACCCGAACTGAGTCGAAAGTTAATGAAACCGGGGCCCGCAATTTCAATCGAGTCGATGAGCGGTGAGTCAGGAAAATGCTCGACGACGAGCTCGGCAAGCCTGCGCGGCGGCATCTTGGCCTGTTTAGCCAGCATCATTGCAACATTGGTGGCTAGATCGCCGTGCTGTGGGTCGCGCGTACGCTCCACGTTGACACGCTCAGGTATTTCAAACGTGGCGAGTTCGGCAGCGACTACGCGGTCAAGCGCGTCGAGGATCAATTGAGCAAGATCGTTTTTCACAGCGGCCAATCGGGTAAAAATCAGGCCCGACAGTCTACATGATGGCGGCGGTCGGTGGCAGCCTATCGATGGCGAAATAGTGGGTCTATATCGGTCTAGAATAGTTCAAGCGGATCGACATCCAGCGACCAGCGCACGCCTGATGCCGGTGGGCTGGCGTGCAGATAGGTACTAAGCTCCCGTAGGAGAAAATTGAGCGTACCGCGCTGCATCGATTGCAACAAAAGCTGACCGTGCAATCGTCCCGCTCGGCGCGCCATTGGCGCAACGACCGGGCCGTAGAGTTCGATCTTGTGTTGCGCGGCGGCCTGCTCGAGATAACGCCGAGCCTGGCGCAAAAAGTCCATCGTCGCGGTTTGGCTGCGACTGCTGGCCCGAAGCAGGGCTAAAAAGCTAAACGGAGGCCAGCGCGTGGCTTCGCGTTCAGCGAGAGCCGCGTCGGCGAAGGCGGCATAGCCGTCATCGATTAAGTGTTGCAGCAGCGGGTGTTCGGGCATCGACGTTTGAATCAGCACGTGACCGGGTTTCTCCGCGCGACCCGCGCGCCCCGCGACCTGCACAATAAGCTGAGCGAGCCGTTCGGTGCTGCGAAAATCTGCACCAAACAGTCCTTGGTCGGCATTCAATATGACGACAAGCGTGACGTTGGGAAAGTGATGCCCTTTGGCCAGCATTTGTGTGCCGATGAGGATTTTGATTTGGGCGCTGTTCACCTTATCGAGAAACGCTTCGAGCTGCGACCGCGATCGCACCACATCGCGATCCATGCGACCGACCGGGTAGTCGGCAAACTGCTCGGTCAGATATTCTTCAATACGTTCTGTGCCCTGTCCGACCGGCTTAAGTTCGTTTCCGCAATTGGGGCATGTGTTGATGACCGGCTCAAGGCGTGAGCATTGATGACACCGCAGCGAATGGCTTTGCTGGTGATAGGTCAGATGGGCATCGCAATCGGGGCAATCAGCGATCCACGCACATTCGCTGCAGTACCAGGTGGGTGCGTAACCACGACGATTGAGAAAAAACAGTACCTGACCACCAGCGCTGAGATGCGCCTTGGCGGTGAGCACGGCGCGCGTGCTCAGGCCTTGATGGCTAGGTTCCGTGCGCAAATCGATCAATCCCACTTCGGGCGGTTGCGCGTTTCCGGCGCGCTGCGTCAGGGATAACAACCGGTAACGCGATGCGGCAACATTGTGCAGCGATTCGAGCGATGGCGTGGCGGAGCCCAGGACAATGGGTACATCGAATTGTCGCGCGCGCCAGACAGCCAGATCGCGCGCCGAATACCGAAAACCTTCTTGCTGCTTGAGTGACCCGTCATGCTCTTCGTCGATGATAATTAGGCCCGGCTCGATTAGGGGCACAAATACGGCCGATCGTGTGCCGATAATGATGCGGGCATCCCCTTCGCGAATCGCTCGCCAATTATTGAGCCGTTCGGTGTCCGTCAGCGCCGAGTGCATGAGGGCGATAGGCGCGTCAAACCGACGTTCAAATCGGCTTTGCAGTTGGGGGGTCAGACTGATCTCGGGCACGAGCACAAGCACCTGGCGACCGGCCTTAAGTACGCGGCTGATGGCATGGAAATACACTTCGGTTTTGCCGCTGCCCGTCACACCATGCAGCAGTGAACAACGAAAACCCGAGGCGGCAAGGGCATCGACGGCGACTTGCTGCTCTGCGTTGAGCGTGTGTGGTTGCTCACAGGCCGAGGCGTGTTGCAGGTGATTCACGACTTGGCGCTCATGCGTTTCAATCCAGCCACGGTCGTCGAGCGCGCGAAGCGCGGCACGTGCGTCGAAATCGAGCGAGTTCAGCCTGTCGAGGCTCACGCCGTCGGGGTGACGCGTTAACCACCGCCACAACTCGGCCTGTCGAGGCGCCCGCTTGAGTCGCTCGAGCGCCTGAGCGGGGGCACCGGCTGCACAGCGCCACACACTTTCTACGGCGGCAAGCGGCACGCCGTCCCGGAGTTTGCGCGGCAGCGCGGCAGCTACCACTTCCCCGATGGGATGCTGATAGTAGTCGGATGCCCAGCTCAGCAGCGCCAGTTGCTCGGTATCCAGACACGGGGCTTCGTCGAGTACCCGCTCGATACGCTTGAGTTTGTCTGGCGTGACATCGCTGTGGCTGGCGAGACTGAGCACCACCCCGGTTTTACGACTACGACCAAACGCCACGCGAACCCGCATGCCGGGCACAAGCGTCTGTGGATGACTGGGCAGTAAATAGTCAAACGGCTTGCGCAGCGGCACGGCAAGGGCCACGCGAGCAATCGTAAGTGACTGATTTACTGAGTTGATATTAACGCTATTGCTCCCGGAAAGAGATTATCCACATGTGGATAAAATGTGGAAAACCTTGTGGATAAGCTGGGTGGCTGAGGTTGACAACGCGCCCAATCATACGGAACGCGTGATGCCTCCATCGACGCGTATATTTTGACCAGTGATGTAGCCTGCGCCCTCGGAGGCGAGGAATGCAATGGTGGCCGAAATTTCGTCGGTTTTGCCGTAACGGCCCATCGGCACACGGGCGCGGAATGCGTCGTTTTCGGGCAGGCTGTCGATAAAACCGGGAAGCACATTGTTCATCCGAATATTGTCCTTCGCGTAAAAATCGGCAAACAGCTTGGTGTACGCCGCCAGCCCGGCACGAAAAACGCCGGAAGTGGGAAACACCGGATCCGGTTCAAATGCCGCAAACGTCGAGATGTTGATGATCACGCCACCCTGCTGCGCCTGCATGATCGGCGCAACGAGACGGGTCGGGCGCACGACGTTCATAAAGTACACATCCATGCCCCGATGCCAATCTTCGTCGGAGAGCTCAAGAATCGGGGCGCGCGGCCCGTGACCGGCGCTGTTCACCAGCACATCGATTCGGCCCCATTTGCGCATCGCGGCGTCGACCAGTGACGAGAGATCCTCGCTTGACTCATTAGAACCCGTCACGCCCACGCCGCCCAGTTCTTTCGCCAGCGCTTCGCCCCTGCCGGAGGAGGACAATACGCCGATCGAAAAGCCTTTCTCAGCCAGACGCCGCGCCGCCCCGGCGCCCATGCCGCTGCCACCTGCGGTAATCAATGCAATTTTTTCAGTGGACATCGTTTTCAGCTCCTGGAGTGGGTGCTCAGTTCTGCTTCAGCTATCGGTGCGGAGCCGGGCGGTGAAGGCGCAATTTGGTCGCTGCATTGCGTCGGGTTGGCGCAGAATAATCGCGCTAATTCATGCGGTTTGCAATTGACCGGGGATTCTGGAATAACAAAGACGACACGATGGATATTCGTCAACAAGTTTTGCGCACTGATGTAGCCGGTATGCCACTGGAATGGATCAGCTACAAAGATGCTGGCAGGCTCTATCACCTAGGCCAAGTGGCCTATGCGTGCGGTAGTGCGCTGTACACTTTGCACGGTGGCATCAATGCGCGCACCGGGCGTCGAAGCATTATCGATGTCAATTCCATCATCGCCACGCATGGCGACGGCCCTGGCATGTGCAACAAGCACTACGACTATCGCCCGCCGCTAAACAATCAAACGCTGTTCCGACGTGATGCAAATTTGTGCCTGTATTGTGGGCATCAATTCATGGTGCAGGCCTTGTCGCGTGATCATGTCAGACCAATCAGCCAGGGTGGGGCCGATACCTGGGAAAACGTGGTTACGGCATGTCGACGTTGTAACAATCACAAGGCGGGCCGCACGCCCACGCAAGCAAACATGCAGCTGCTGGCGATTCCATTTGCACCCACCTATGCCGAGTACATCTACCTTAAAGGCCGACGCGTGCGCGCCGATCAAATGGAGTATCTACTCGCCCACTTTCCAAGGCGAAGCCCGCTGCATGCCCGACTCTGCGATGAACTGTCGAAACACTAGGCGTGTTTTGCGGTATCGATAGTTGATGGCGCGACGGAGAACCACACCGTGCTGTATTTGATTGACGCCAGTATTTACGTTTTTCGGGCGTATTATTCCTTGCCCGATTCCATGACTGACGCAGACGGTAACCCCGTGCAGGCAGTGTATGGATTTACCAATTTCCTGTGCGACTTTGCCCGGCGCGCCAAACCGGAATTCGTTGGCACTGCGTTTGATATCAGTCTGACCAGTTCGTTTCGTAACGATCTGTATCCAGACTACAAAGCCAACCGCGATCCGGCGCCAGACGAACTTAAACGCCAGTTCGTCTATTGTCGGGCCATTAGTCGTGCCATGGGTTTTCCAAGCTTTGCCGACAGCACGTGCGAGGCCGATGACATCATTGGCACGCTGGCCACCAAATGGCGTCAACGCAATCAAGGCGTCACGATCATTACGCGCGACAAAGACTTAATGCAGCTCATTACACCCGGAGATGTGTATTGGGATTTCGCCGGTGATCGACGCGTGCAGCACCATGAGGTGCTGGGCGAAATGGGTGTGCGCCCTGAGCAGGTGGCAGATTACCTCGCACTCACGGGTGATGCGGTTGATAACATCAAAGGGGTTCCAGGCATTGGCCCGAAAACGGCGTCAAAACTGCTCGAAGCGCATGCGGATTTGGATGCCATCTATGCGCACTTGGATGATCTGCAGCATATCAACGTGCGCGGTGCCAAAACGCTGGCCGCTAAGCTCATCGAACACCAGGACACAGCCTATCTCGCCCGACAGCTCACGCAGATTAAATGTGACATGCCCATTAGTGCGGCCAAGACGGCCCTCAGGCGCAAAAAACCCGACATGACCGAAGTGGGCCGTTTGTTTGATGAACTCGGCTTCTCAACGACACTCAGAAACAAAGTCGCTGCGCTGGCGACGAGTTAGCGCGCTTGTTGCGGCACCTTGCGGATTAGATTGGTGTCGTAACCTTGATCGCCTACGATTGAGACCAGTGCGTTGTACGTCACATCGCTCATAATCGGCTCGCGAGACATGATCCAAACGTAGTCACGTTTGTTACGGCCAATGATGGTGTGTTGATAGTCATCATCGACATACACAACTCGATAGTCGGCTTTGATGGGCCAGATAAAGCGCATGCCCCAAACGGCGTTTGAGGGGTCGTCAAAAATAAATCCGGTGGGGTTGTACGTCTTACGCTCGCCGTCAAATGCCCCTTTGTTAAACGAAAAGGTGGTCGCCACAACGTCTTTTTCTTTACGTTCGTATCGCTCCGTTGCGTTATAAACGTCTTTTTCAAGAAACGTGGGGATGTTGGCAATCACATACCAATTACCCATGAAGCGATCGATGTCGACGTATTCGGCCGTTTTAATCGGCGGCATGGTCGGACCTCCGGCGCATCCGGTGGCGCCTACTGCCAACAGCAGCATAAGAAAAAAAGGTGGCAATAATGTAGGGCGAGCGCGGCTCAGCGCGGTGGTACGATTCATGGTGTTACTCGTGTCGACATTAACCCGGCGTCTTGGCGCTGCTCGCGGTGCGTCTCAAGCAGATCGAGTCGCTCATAGCGCAACACGCGATCGCCTTTGGCCTTGCTTTCAAGTGCGAGCCACTCGGTGTTTGTTTCGTCATACCAGATCAATATATCAACGGGTTTGCCGGCGTAGTCTTTCATGCTTTTGATGTTGTACTTGCGGGCGCCCACATCGGTGTCGCCCAACAACACGGTGTCCGGGCCCAGATCACGGATATCAATGTCGACGTAATCCCCCGTTTGGGAGTTCAACAGCTGTGTGGCATCGAGGATGCTCGGATTCCAGTAGGCGAAGGTCTGCACGCAGCCGTCAACGGTCTGATTGCCTTTGTTACTGTCGATTGCCAACACGTCGTCTTGCTTGGCCGCCGACACCGTCTGTTGTTTGCCATTACTGTTGGTGGATGCTTCGATCGACTCCAGACAGTCATCGCGCCAGTTCTCCACACTTTGGTGGCGGTACTTGAACGCGGTAATAAATAGGAGCTTCACGTCGAAGCGGGCGCGGCTTTCGACTTTCTTGCCGCCCTCGGTCTCGGTCAGGTCAAAGTGGTGGAAACCGATCGGCTTATTGTCTAACAACACTTGGAATCGGTAGCTGTTGCCCGATTCGACCGAACTGGCGGCTGCGCTCGAGATGGCGGCGACCAGCGTGAATGCGAACGTGATCAGGCATGCGATGAGTGGCTTCATGGTCATCATCCCCTCTAAGCGGCGTGATCAATCGCGACCGTACGCTCGGACGACTCAGGTGCGTTGGACACAGCCGCTTCGAGATTTGGGTGTCCATTGAGGTAGCGTGAGATGTACACCATGAGCGGCATCATGAGCGCCCACCCGATGCCGACAATGACGAGTGCCGTGGTGGGATTTTCAAACTGAACCGCCCCCGCTTTGGCACCCGCTGCAAACGCCATCGGACCGCCAATCCCACCAACCAGTGCGGCGACGAGCAGATGGTCTTTGAGCCAGCGGAAGCCGACATTGAGTGTTGTGGCAAATAACACCCACATGGCGATGATCCAGTAGGGTGCGATGGGGCCGGTGTGGTCGACGTATTCAAGCCATCCACCCACAATCATGAAGGATTCCCACACTAAGCCGATCAGAGCGGCGCTCGCCAACAGCGCCACCGTGCGCGACTTGATCTCAGCGCTGGCGATGTGCACGATGCTCGCCGCGAGGATGGCGAGTACGCCGATCCACGGCATACCGGCGGCGGCGCCGATGACACAGGCGAGCCAGCTGATTTTGAATAGGGTTAGGTTGGTGACGATCGATTTCATGAATTGGGCCTTTGCTTAACGTACGAGCAGACGGTAGCACCGCCTCTGTGAAAGAGTGGTCTGTCTTGGGTGAACGGGTGGTGAAAGAATAGAACCAGTAAAATCAGAGGATTAGGTTAAATTCTGCCGGTGTTGATGGTCGCGCAGGGCCATTTAGCTCTGGATGGGCTGTGCCTGGGGCAGGCGAACCTGGACGGTTGTGCCAACACCCACGGTGCTATCGATCTCAAGCGGCCAGCCAAACCGGTCGCAGAGTCGTTTGACAATAGTCAGGCCTACGCCAAATCCGCCGCGCTGCCGCTCCCGCTTACCGCGATTAAATGGGCGAAACACTTGCTTGAGTTCTTCCGCGTCCATACCGGGTCCACTGTCTTCGATGATGACACCACGCTCTGACACGCTGACGCTTACGTTGCCCTCGTCGGTGTAGTTGACACCATTACGCAGCAAGTTGCCGATGACGCTGGCGAGCACTTTTTCCGGCGCATTGATCGTCATTTGCGCGCTGGCCTGTTCATGAATGACCACGTCTTTTTCACCAATCAAAATCTGAGCACGGTCGACTTCGCTGTGCACCAGCTCGTTGATGTTCACCCAGTCTGAGGGCAGCGACTGATTCGATTCACGGGCTAGCAGCAAGAACGCCTCCGTGAGCTCCTCCATGTCTTTCGACGCCTTTTGAATTCGGGCGAGATTTTTAGCCTGATTGTCATTCAGCTCGGTGCCCGTGAGTGACTCGGCGGCAATCTTGATTACGGTGAGCGGCGAGCGCAATTCGTGGCTCGCATCCCGCGTGAAATCAAACTCCCGTTTGACGAACTCAACGAGGCGCTGCGTGAGATCCTCCATGGCGGAGTTGAGCGTTAGTATCTCTTCGTCTACGTCAATGCCGGTTGAGCCTCGCGCGAATAAATCAACATCGGGATTAGCGGGATCGAGTTGTTTCACTCGGTTAGCCAGATTGACGATCGGTGACACCGCGCGGCTCGAAACGCGATAGGCCTGAAAAAGCGCCATATATACCCCGGCGAGCACCGTGGCCAGCGGCACAAGCCCGAACCAGGTGATGAGCCAGTCAACGCGCGCGGTGTCGAACACTTGATACAAACGGTCGCCGTCCCGCTCGGTGATGAGCGCGAGTGCTTTGCTCGGTTCTTCGATACGGTGGAAGCCGAGTTCGAGATTGGCAAGATCGGCCGGCACACCGTCGCCATGACCGTCGCGATAGGAGACCATGTTGCGGGTTTCGGGTAGCGTGTGATCGTGCTTGGTCGTGACACGCTCCCAGTAAAATTCTGCTTCGCCGCGCAACGCTTGTTTGATCAGCACGTCTTCAATCACCAGTGTCACCGCCGCGAGGCCGAGCACGACCGCGATGCTGATGTAGATCGCCTGAAGTAAAAAGGCCTTTGTCAGGCGCTTGGCGACACCTTGAGTACTGCTCATCGTGTGTCGCCCGCCCAGGTTGCCGCGTTCCGCCAGGGAAGCGGTGCGCTCGTCACTAAGGTTGTTGGCCTAACACACGACATACGGCTTATTCGTCAAGTTTAACGAGTCGATATCCGGAGCCTGCAATGGTGTGGAGCAGTGGCGTTTCGAAGGGTCGGTCGATAATTTTTCTGAGGTTATAAAGGTGGCTGCGGAGGGCGTCGCTGTCCGGCACGATGTCGCCCCAAACCGACCGTTCAAGTTCGCGACGACTCACGACTTTGGGTGAGGCTTTGACCAGCGTCATGAGCAGCTTCAAACCGATTGGCGTGAGGCTCAAACGTTGACCGTCACGCACCACCTCCAGGGTACCGGTGTCGATGGTCAAATCGGCGACTTCCAGCGTTTCGTTCACGACCTGCCCGCTGGCGCGACGGATAATGGCGCGCAGGCGAGCTTCAAGTTCAGCGGTTTCGAACGGCTTGACCAGATAATCATCGGCACCGGCGTCGAGGCCCGCAATTTTGTCGTCCAGCGTGTCGCGGGCGGTCAACATCAATACCGGCGTGCTCTTGGCCGCCTCGTCGCGCAGTTTGCGACACAGTTCAAGGCCGTCCATGCCGGGCAGCATGAGATCGAGAATAATCGCATCGAACTCGTTGCTCACCGCCAGATGCAGGCCGGTGACGCCGTCGGCGGCGTAGTCAATAATGTAGCCTCGATCTTCGAAGTAGTCGCAGATGATCGCCGCGATGTCAGGATGGTCCTCGATCAGCAGCAGTGAAATGTTTTCTTGCATGACGTGTTTCCGGTCGCGTCTGATAAACGCATAGTTGACGATTTGATAGGGCGCGTCCAGTGTTCTGAGCCCTTTGCTTTCGATTCGGCGCTACGATCAAGGACAAATAGTGAAACAAACGTGAAGCACTGCACCATTTTATGTGAAGGTACGACTCCGTCGGCGGCAATTTGTTTCGCGGCGTCGCGTGAACGCCTGACTTTAAAATCAGTCCACGGTCGAGCAACGATCAATCGTGAGTCGGTCTGTCTGTAAAACGATCGTGAACATCCACAGGCCTAAGTGCATGTAGTCAGTCTGCTATGCTTCGAGCTGCACAGCCAACGGCGACAGGACGGAGATAAAAATGTCTGAACAGTATTGGACTTGGCTGGTCGTGGGCCTGGTTATTGTCTTTTTACTCGGTGTTTACTCCCGGGTTCGCAAACTCATGGAGGTCAGCAAGAAAATCGAGTCGACGCTCGATTACTCAAAAATGAAAGAGTGGGAAGACGATGACGATTGGGGCGAACCAAAAGGGTCGGGGGTTGATCCGACGCAAGACAGCACCGACACGCGTTGAGCGGACGGGCTGGCGGCTAAAACTCGTACCAGACCGAACGCCACCATTCGAGAAATTCGTCGAACTCGATGAGTCCATCTTGATTTTCATCGACAATGTCAAAACCCTTGACCGCCTGCTCTTCCGTGGCAGAGGGTGAGATGGTCTGCAGTAACTTGATGAACTCTTTGACGTCAATAAATCCATTGCCATCGCGGTCAAAAAAACCAAAATGCTGGCGAACGTCTTCGATGCTTTCTTGACTGAGCTTATCCATCTGAGATTCCGACAATATTAAGAGGAAATGAAGTGTAACCGATGCCATTCGGCCCTGCCAGTGAGCCAGCCGGCTCAAAGCCGGGCGACTAAATCATCGACACTGAACGGTGCACGCGCAGGATCGGACTTGAGTACCTTGCATGACGGGCTGCGTATGCCGATTGGCCGCGGTTGAAAATTCCCGTCGGTTTGATAAATTTTCGCGCTGCGGGTTACGCGCAAATCATCGACCAACGGGAAGGGTCTGGACGACATGATGATCGAAACACATCAACTCGAGAAGCACTACGGCGTATTGCGTGCGGTAGATGGCGTGAGTTTTAAAGTTGAACCGGGCGAGGTGCTGGGTTTTTTGGGCCCAAATGGTGCCGGCAAATCGACGACCATGAAAATGTTGGCGGGCTTTGTGACGCCGACACGCGGCAAGGCCCTTATCGACGGCCTCAATGTGGTCGACCATCCCGTGGCCTGTAAACAGCGCATCGGCTACCTGCCCGAAGGCGCGCCGGCATACGGCGAAATGATTCCACTCGACTTTCTGCGATTTATTGGCCAAGTGCGCGGTATGGACGCCGACCAAGCCCGGCGTCGTATCGATGAGGTTGTCGCCGAGCTACACCTTGAGCCAGTGCTGCATCAAACGATCGATACCTTATCGAAGGGCTTCAAGCGACGGGTTGGCTTGGCACAAGCGATTTTGCACGATCCCGGTATTCTTATTTTGGACGAGCCGACCGACGGACTGGATCCCAATCAAAAGCACGAGGTGCGGCAGCTTATTCAACGAATGGCGGCCGACAAGACTATTATTGTGTCGACCCATATTCTCGAAGAGGTGTCGGCCGTCTGTACGCGCGCCATTATTATTGCTCGTGGCAAAATTCTGGCCGACAGTACGCCGTCGCAACTAAAAGCGCAGGCCCCGGGTCATAACGAGCTGTTGTTGAAGCCTGTCGACGACCATCAACTTGACGGTTTCGCCGCGGCGCTGAGGGCGCAGACGACGGTCGATAAAGTGAGTCGCGAAAAGGGGTGTCTGCGCGTTGTGCCGGCGGCAGGCCAAAATCTGCTGGCGGACGTGGCCGCACTGGCCAAAGATCGCGGCATTGTTCTTGAGTCGGCGCAACTGTTAGAGGGGCAGCTCGATGAGGTGTTTCGGACCATTACGCTGGCCGACAAGGAGCGCTCATGAATAGTGTGATGGCGATATTTCGTCGCGAGCTCAACAGCTACTTTGCCACGCCACTGGCGCTGGTGTTCATTGTGATCTTTTTACTGTTGGCCGCGATGTTTACGTTCGCGTTCGGCGGTTTTTATGAGCGGGGACAGGCAGATTTAATGCCCTTTTTCCAGTTTCATCCTTTTCTCTATTTGTTTTTGGTGCCGGCTTTATCGATGCGCATGTGGGCCGAAGAGCGCAAAACGGGCACCATCGAATTGCTGATTTCGCTACCCGTGACCATCGGTCAAGCGGTGATCGGTAAGTTTTTGGCGGCTTGGGTCTTCACTGGCATCGCGTTGATGCTCACGTTTCCGATTTGGATCACCGTGAACTACCTGGGTGACCCAGATAACGGTGTGATCGTGGCTTCCTACCTAGGCAGCTTTCTAATGAGCGGCGCGTTTTTGAGTATCGGCGCCTGTCTATCGGCGTTGACGCGCAATCAGGTGATCGCGTTTGTGCTCAGCATCGTGGTTTGCCTGGGTTTTGTCTTGGCCGGCATGCCGAGTATGCTCAACCTGCTCCAGTTATGGGCGCCCCAGGTGATTGTGGATACGGTCGCGTCCATGAGCTTTTTGTCGCATTACACGTCCATTATCAAAGGCGTAATCGATCTTCGCGACCTGGTCTATTTTGGCCTGATCATCAGTTTCTGGCTGTACTGCAATGCCGTGATATTGGACCTTAGGAAATCGGATTAATCAGCGATGAATAACGCCACGAAAAAAGTATGGAGTGTACCGGGGCTGTTACTGTTGGCGGCGCTGCTGGTGATCGCTGTATTGCTCAGCAATACCCTTTTTAAGGGTGTGCGCTTCGATCTAACCGAAAATCAGCTCTACACGATGTCGGACGGCACACGTAACGTGCTCGCCAACATCGAAGAACCCATCAGTCTTTACTACTACTTTTCCGATACGGGCACCGAACAGTTGCCGCAGATACGCGGCTATGCGCGACGCGTACAAGAAACGCTCGAAGAATATGAGCAGCGCGCGCGCGGCAAGATAAAGCTGCAGGTCATCGATCCGCTGCCGTTCTCCGAAGAAGAAGATGAAGCGGCGAGCGCGGGTGTTCAAGCGGTGCCCGTCAGTACGGCCGGTGACACCGTGTATTTTGGTTTGGTGGGCACAAACGCCGTGGACGATCAGAGTGTCATTCCGTTTTTTGACGCCAGCAAAGAGGCGTTTCTTGAATACGATCTTACGAAGCTTGTGTATTCGCTGGCTAACCCGAAAAAAACCGTGGTGGGTTTGATGTCGTCGCTGCCGGTGCGCGGTGGGCTCAACCCCGTTACGCGCCAGCCGATGCCGCCTTGGACCGTCATCAGTCAATTTGAACAGCTGTTTGAGATTCGTGACATCGACCTCGCGGCGACGGCTATTGACGACCAAATTGATGTGCTCATGATCGTGCACCCCAAGGGCCTGAGCGACGACACGCTGTATGCCATTGACCAGTTCATGCTGCGCGGTGGACGCGCGTTGATCTTCGTGGATCCTCATGCTGACAGCGACCAACCACCGCCTGACCCGAACAATCCGGTGGCGCAATTTCAAAGCCGGGCGTCGAATCTCGGACCGTTGTTTACGGCATGGGGTGTCGAGTTCACGGCCGAGCAGTTTGTGGCAGATCAGCTATTGGCGCTCAATGTGCGGGCACCCGACGGTGTGGGGCAGGTGCGGCATCTTGGTCTGCTTGGCATCGATGAAGAACTGCTTGATTCCGACGACGTGGTGACCGGCGGGTTGAATGCGATTAATTTTGGCTATGCCGGGAGCTTGCGTGCGACCGATGACGCGGCACTCACGCTTTCGCCGCTGATCACAACCACGCGCGACTCCGGACTGATGGGTGCACAAAGCCTGCTGTTCTCGCAAGATCCGGCCGATATCCAGGATAATTTTCAACCTGACGAGACGTTGCATGTGCTGGCTGCGCGCGTGGCGGGGGAGTCTGCATCCGCGTTTGCGGAACGGGCTGCTGCCGGAAACGGCGTGGTGTCTGGCCAAATCAATGCGATTGTGGTGGCGGATACGGACGTGCTTTTGGATCCGTTCTGGGTGAGCGTTCAACAGTTCTTCGGCCAGCGCCTCGTAAATTCGTTCGCCAGTAACGGCGATTTTGTGTTCAACGCGTTGGATAATCTTACCGGCAATGCCGACCTCATCAGCATTCGAGGCCGCGAAACCTACCGGCGTCCGTTCAAGCGGGTTGAAGAGCTCAAAGTGCAGGCCGATGAGCGCTACCGCCAAACCGAAGAGCAGCTTCAGGTGGAGCTGGCGACCACCGAGCAGCGTCTGGGTGAGCTCCAGTCGGCGCGCACCGACACAGGGTCGATGATGATGACGCCCGAGCAACAGGCAGAGATCGACAGTTTTATCGCGCAGAAAGCGCAGATTCGCAAGAACCTTCGCGAGGTGCGTCGCAATCTCGATCGCGATATTAAACGGCTCGGAACAACGATTAAGGTGCTGAATGCGGCGCTCGTTCCCCTGTTGCTGATTATTATTGTGATCGTGTTAGCTGCGAGAAAGAAAAGGAAAATCGCATGAACGCAAAAACAGTTGGCATCCTGGGACTTGTGGTTGTGGCGGCGGCGCTGTTCATTTGGATGAGCCAAAACGATGTCGAGACCAACCAGGCCGGTGAGGTGTTGCTATCGGGTCTTGCTCAGGAGCTGGATGACGTGTCGGAACTGGCGCTCGCCAATGCGGCGGGTGATACGGTGACCATCGAGCAGACCAATGGCCAGTGGACGGTGCGTGAAAAGAGTCGGTTCTATGCCAACAGCAAAATGGTCGGCAACCTGCTGGTGGCCGCTGCCGATGCCACCGTGAGTGAGGCGAAGACCTCGAATCCCGAGTTGTACGACCAAATCGGTGTGCAGGATCTCTCCCAAGACGATTCGCGGGCTGTAAAGCTGTCGATTACAGCACCGTCGAAAACCTACGAGTTGTTGATTGGAAATCAATCGGGCCGGTTTGGCGGCTCGACTTTTGTGCGCCGCGCGGGTGAAGCGGAGTCGTTTCTTGTGACGCCGATGTTAAGCGCGGAGGTCAACGTTCCGTTATGGCTGCAAACCAGCGTGCTCGACATCGATGCCGCGGATGTCCAGTCCGTGCAAATTCAAGCCACGAATGGCGAAGTGGTCACGATCAGCAAATCGGCGCGTGGCGACGCCTTTGTGCTCGACGGTATGCCCGAGGGTCGTGCGCTCAGCGATGTGCCTGTTCGCGGCCTGGGTCGTGGTTTAACCGGGTTGACCTTTCAGAATGTCACGCGAGCGGTTGCGTTTCCGGTCAATGCATACCAACGCATGTCGGCCGTGTACACCTTGTTCAACGGCGTCGTAATTGAAGTGATTCTGTTTTACACAGAGCCTGTGGACAGTGACGACGGACCTACGAAGGAACCGCAATATTGGCTGTCGATTGGCTCGCGTTTTGATGCCGCTATCGCTACTGAGTTTACACCGCAGCCTAGCGACGAAAACGCTCAGCCCTTTGTGTTGACCGACGCCGATCTGGCCGACCGTCAGCAGGAGGCCGACGACATTAAAAACCGCAACGGGCCATGGGTGTATGAGATTACGGGCGCGCGATTTGACAGCATCAATCGCACGCAAGAGAGTTTGCTAATCGCGGTGGAGTAAGCGCCAACCGGGCACTGCGCGCCGCTGGACGTGCGCGCAGAACCCATTGGTTGTGGCCTATCCGGTGGCGCCAGGCCCAGGTGCCGTTAAGAACAAGCCCGAGAATAGGGCGATATCCAAGAAATTCACCACACCATCGGCGTTGAGATCAAAGACCGGATCCGTCGATAGGAATGCGGGCGATAACAACACCAAATCGAGGAAGTTGGTGATGCCGTCATTATTAAAGTCAGCATCACAAGCGTTACCAAACGAATCACTGTCACTGTCCACTTGAGACGGATTGGGAGCCAACAAACAGTTGTCGACCGAGTCGTCAACGCCATCGCCATCGGAATCCACTAAGGCACTGGCGGTACCAAACATTGGATCGCGAAGGCCGCAAGCTAGATCTTGATTAAAGTCACAGGTGAACACGACCGATCCAATGTCGCTGGTGGTGATCACGCCAGTGAATTGAAAGCTGTTGGTCCCCCCAAAATCCGTTTCGCTGAGTAACGTGCCGGTACCATTCGGGCCGGAATACAGTTGTATACGTCCACCGTCGACGGGGTTGGAGGTCACGCCCACCGCATTGACGGCGGGTGAAAAGTTAAGGCCGACGTGGGGTGTAGACAGGCCATGAAACCCCGACCCATTTAATATGAGGTCATCGCTTCGTACTTCCGCGTCCGGCCCAAAGAAATCGGCTCCGGCAACTGCTGGGCTAATGCCAAATGTTGTGTTACCGATAAAGTTGGACGTGTCGATGATGGTCGAATTAGTGAGCGCTGCGAGGAACAGTGATTCATCGTCGAACACCTGCGCGTTTGCAGGTAGTGCGAGTGCGATCAGCCAAAGTGCATATGTGTACCATTTCATGTGAAGCCCCTTCTTAAGGTGTTCGTGCTGCGCCCTTTGCGACGTGCACAATGTTGTTGTTGTTTTGGCAAGCAGTCGACTGCTTGCGCCTGCGTTACACAAATTTATGTCAAATTCATGCGTGTGTTTTGCGAAAGCGCTGTCGCCCTGTTAGCAACACGCTTTTCACGATGTCGTCTTGATAGGCGCAAAAAAACCAGTGATCGGGTCAATAATCTCGGATTGGGGTCGGTGGCGGGCTGGGTTCTGACGGATTTTTGGTCGTGCGATGCCGCAGAATGGGGGGTGCGCGTCGGGAATGGCGTCGATTTTTTTCTCACGGGGTAGAGCGGTTGCCACCAATTTGGATCGCCATGCCCTCGTTGGCGGCGCGAGTGCTATTCCCGTTTCGAAACGACATTATGTTATTTTGTAACATTAAGTCCGAGAGGAACGCCGTTTTAAAAAGGGGGGAGCTGTGCCGAATCACACGAATCGATCATCAAGGCAATATCGTCATTTGGCGCTGACCGGTGTGTTCAGCCTGTTGTTGTTGACCGCAACAAGCCACGCACACGTGCAGTGGTTGGCGCCGAACTTTAATCTGGAGAGTGGCGAAAGCGCGTGGCTGAGTTTCGATCACGCCTTCAGTGATCGCCGTTTTATTCCAAGCTCGGGTCCCAGCAGCTATTACGTTTGGTGGATAGTGGGGCCGGATGGCTTTAAGAAAAGTATTCCCCACCTGTTTCTTGGCAAGACTCGCACCGTGGGCGAGATCGAGCTGACCGATCCCGGCACGTATCGCTTAGAGGCGATAGAAGATCGGATGGCGTGGACCAAAATTAAACTGAATGAGAAAGAGCAGTGGCAGCCGGGCTCGCGTGACGCGTTCAGCGGGCATGAGGTGGTGAGTTCGCGCCTGTATTTTCAAAAGTCGGTCTCGTATGTGTCGCTGGGATCGCTGACCAAGAGCGTATTGAAACCGACCGGTGATCCGATTGAGATCGTGTTCGATCAACACCCCAACGATCTACACGCTGACAAGGACTTTGTCATTCGTGTACTCAGCGATGGCGCGCCGTTGGCCGATCAGGACGTGCTTGTGTACGCCGAGGGTAGTGACGGACATGATGCGACGTCGACGTGCACCACCAATGCCCTGGGGCGCTGCGAGTTAACGCTCGCGACAGCGGGGCGGTATTTGTTGACGACCAACACCGAGGGCGATTACGCCGAGGGTGCTTCAACCGACGGTTATACCTATACCTACAGCGTGGTGATCGAGGCGCTACCGAAGTAGCGCCTCGACCCACCGTGAAGGGTTAAGGCTGCGCGAGACTCATTGCTTTGAGCAGTACGGTGTCGCGCCCGTTTAGGTAATCGTCGACGGTTTGGTGCGCCAGCACATCCGGCGACAAGCCCAGACCTTGCTCGAATGACTCAACATTATTGAACTGCCGGAAGAACGGCACGCGGGCTTTTATCTGACTTTCAGGCAGCGTCAGCGTAAACAACAGCCCGGCTGTTGGCCCTTCGGCGCTGCCGCCTGTGCGCTCGCCCACCAGTGTCACATCGGTGTGCTCTTTCAATATGGCGAGCAAGTTCGTCGAGCCCGATGAGTTGGCGTTGCTCGTCAGCGCGATGATGCTGCCGTTGAAGGCGTCTTTTGCCGGTTTGACTTTATCCAGGTCGTCGCTGACAAAGGCACGAAGCGTGTAGGTTCCGTCGTCGTTTTTCCGAAAGCCAAGCGGATTGGGATTGAGCGCGCGCTTGTCCCAGGTCCACAGGTGTTCTCGCAGCCCATCGAGATCGAGCGTCTTCACCCGCTTCTCGCGGACGGGACGAACCGTCTTCGGCAGCAAGTAAGCCAGCAATCGATTTTTGGCGTCGGTCGAGCCACCCCCGTTGCGACGCAAGTCGAGTACCAGCGTTGATACGCCAGCCGCTTTAAGGCGTGTAAACACCGGGTTGAGGATGGCATCGGGCTCGACCGGATCGCGATAATTGACGAACGTATCGACACGCAAATAGGCCGTGGTGTTGTGGATCCGAACATGCACCCCATCTTTAAAATTCGCTGCGGTCTGGGTGGGTACGTCTAAGTAACCGACGCCGCTATCCAGTCCAAGTGCGAGCCACTCTTTGTGTGTGATGCGCGGCACGTCAAGCGTAATAAGCTTCCCCGATTTGCCTGACTCCGCATCCATACGCTTGATCTGCACCGATGCGACAGGTTGGATATCGAACAGCAAGGCGCCGAAATGATCGAGCGCGCCGCCCATAAATTCAAGCGATGCGGTCAGGCCCGCATTGCGCGCCCAGGGCGTATAGCCGTCCATCGGAATGTAGGGCTCAACTGCATCGAGCCAATCGGACAACGTCCGACCATCGATACGCATAATCTCGTCGTTGGGCTTCAGTGGGCTGCCGACGGGGGCCCGACGTATAAAGCCACGGCGTTCGATCAAATCGATCTGGGCGGGGAAGTAAACCGGTGTTGCATTACGGTCGTCGCGCAGCGCGGTCGGTAGTTCTGCTTTTGTGTGATCGCAGCGAATCGCGGTCAGCGTCTTGCTCAACATCAAATAAAATTGACCGACAGAGAGCCCTTCTTTCTCTACCGCTACATCGATGATCTGCTGCCAGCGATCGTGCATGTCGTCGGCCGTGGCATACCGCAAATAGCCAGGATGCACGCGCTCATAGGTTTCCTTGGCCAGCGCGACATCGCGCTGGATCTGCGCTGTCGACAGCCACGCACTAGCGGGTGCGGCGGTGTTCGGTTCGTCGGCACTGGAGAGTGACGCTACCGTCAGTACACACAGCGTGAATACGGTAGTTAGCAAACGGGCTGGAATCATAGTGACATCCTCGACTGATGGAGTCGTAAGTTAACCAGCCCGTTTCGTCTTCTGCGCCTCAAAACGCATGAAAATCAGCGCTTTTTACGATTTGAGACGTGGTGGGGTGATGTTTCGATGTGCGCTAGGCGAGTGGTTGAGCCCATCGTGAGTCTTCCAGTACTGAATTCGCATGCATTAGTCTGAATGAAAGACGCGAAGGATCAAGAACGCATTTACGAGTACGATGACTTAGGTCGATTGGTAAAACGCACGGATGGCCTGATTCGCGATACAAATGGCACCATTATTGATAGCGGTATCGACAGTGTATTTACTTATTATACCGATAAGACACTGGACAACGGTTTCTCTAGAATGAAGTCGCATCAACAGAATCCTGGTGCGAACGGACCAAAGGTTGAGTATTTTTACGACAGTTTAGGAAGGATTGATCAAACTGACACAACGATCAGTACCTTCAGTGGATTTCCGGTGGCGGGGACTTTCATTGTCGAACAGGACTACGACTCCGTGGGCCAGCTGAACACGATCACATACCCAGACTCGACGCACTCGGCGACACCCTTCGGTGTGAAATATGAGTATGAGAATGGCGTAGTCAAACGCGTGTCGAACAAGGACAACATGAACGTTTGGTACTACCAACTTAAATCTCGTGACGTATGGGGCGGTATAGAAAAAACCCAGTATGGTAATGGTGTGACCAACACTCGAACTCGTGATGAGGCCAGTAGTCGAGTGAGTGATATTGAGTCCGAAAACGGGGGCACCAAGTTCAGGGACTATTCCTATGTCTGGGATAAAGTGGGGAATCTGGAGAAGCGGACACGGCATATGACCGGCAGTATGACAGCCGATCTTGTCGAAAATTTTAAGTACGATTCTCGCTATCGTCTGACAGAGGCCAAAGTGGGCACGTGCGCTGGCAATGCGCCGGAGTGCTTGTTGCAACTGGACTACTTCGATAATGGCAATATCAAGAAGAAAACAAATTTAGGGGATACGTATTTGTATGAAACCGCTGGAACTAACGGAGGGCCTCATGCGGTCACCGAGATAAAAGACGGTGGCGATGTTGTGCAAACGTTTGACTATGACGACAATGGCAACATGATCTACCGGGGTAGCCCAACGAATACCATTTCGTGGACCAGCTTTGATAAACCGTCGCAGATTAAGCGCGGGTCAAATGCCGCATCAAATCTGTATTACGACGCAAACTATCAGCGTTATCGACAGGTCGAGACCCTATTTAACGAGAATGCAGAAACGCTCTATATCGGCGGCTTATTCGAGCGCCATACCAGTATATTGCAAGCCAATAGCCTCCCTGTGGTTGGTTATCGGCATTACATCTTTGCTAACGGCGAGCGGATCGCGACGCTCAGTGACATCGAAGCCACGGAGAACACAGACGGAGACAGTATTGTTGATGCGAGCGATAACTGCACATTAGTCGATAACGAGAATCAACGAGACACCAATGGAGATGGATTCGGTAACATCTGCGATCCTGATTTGAATAACGATGGCGCCGTCAACTTTCTGGACACATCAATTTATCTGACCCATCACTTGACCCAATTGGGTGATCCAAATTACAACGAACACGCAGATTTTAATGGTGATGGTGCAATAAACTACGTCGATTTTGCACTCTTTCCGACGTACTTTAGCCTGGGTCACCCTGGACCCGGTCGATCAGCCGAGCTTGGTCGACATGTGCAGTACTTTCATACCGATCATCTTGGGAGCATTGATGCCATAACAGATTCGAATGGCGAACTCGTCGCAGAATTTAATTACGATGCGTTTGGTTTACGTAGAATGGCGGACACATGGGAGTACGACAACGTGTCTCTTCCGGAAGGGCTGGATTGGGAAACGACGACACGGGGGTTTACCGATCACGAACATTTACGTGAACTTAATCTGATTCATATGAACGGCCGTGTTTATGATCCCGTTGTTGGCAGGATGATAAGTGCGGATCCATTTATACCTCATCCTATAGATAGTCAGTCTTTTAATCGCTATTCATATGTTCAGAACAATCCACTTTCGCGGATAGACCCGACTGGATACACAGACTCCAACAATCTGGAAGAAACTTTGACTACTGCAACACCCGATGCACCAGGAGGGATCGAATCTCCCCCAGGATCCCTGGGGCAATTAAGCCAAGGTGGTTCGCGAGGTTCGCGTGGAGGCAACAATAGTTCAGGAGAGCCTGGTACAGATTTCGGTCAGTCTAGTTCAGGTAGCCATGAAGGAAACAGCCAGGAAACACCGGGGCCTGTTGAGGAAATTATAGTGATTGCGAAGCCGAATAAGGGGTTCTCATCAATGAGGCATGCAGCTTACGCCGCAATTGCAGCTATTCTTGGAACAGGCTTATCTGATCGTTTCGAGTTCGCAGCTCTAATATATGAGAAGGACGGTAGTTTTCATATTACAGACTTAATTACTCAGTACGATGATGGGCAAGTGGATATTGCAACACTTCTCAAACAATATTCTGAAGAAACGATTGTAGGGTTCGTTCATAATCACACTGACGATTTGCCTTTATCGGGTCCAGAAAATACCGGTTCATTTAGCTTAAATCTCTCTGTTGGAGTTGATCCGAGCACAGGTGCGAACGAGTCGACCTTTCACGGGACAAGCGCTATTCCCGGTAACCGCGGAGATATATCAGTGGCAAACGACTTAGGGATTTCTGTATTTATGGTCAACGCTACACGAAACGTATTTCAACACCCAGACCCTACGCAAGGAGGAAATTAACAGGTGAGTCGTTTTTTTTTAGCAATAGTTGTATTAATCGTATCGTCATCTCATAGCTCTTCGTTAGCCATTGATGCTGGGAAATATTGGAACGGAATGGAAGTGGATGCAGATCTTATTTTTGAAGCCGAGAAAAACAATATCCTTCATGGAAAGAAGATGATGGCGGCTTCCAAGGTTTTTCGGTCTGCTAAGCATGGATTTGATCAATACGACCTTCTTTTTCATGTTGTCGAAATTTACGAGATAGACGCCTTAAATTTCGCGGTTCTGTTCCGCTTTCCTGTGAAAGAATGCGCTACCTGTGCTTCGAACAAAACTACTGTATATGGATACGAATATTCGTTTGAAAACGATACTATAGTCAAATTATCAAGAGATGAGCTCAGTGCTAGGGACTATCCGGATCGGTTTGGGGGAACCCTATATCAAAACATTCTCTCTGTGGCCAGAGTTCACGCGCGCTTTCTGCCCAGTCTGTCACTAGCCATGAGCGAGATAGATGGGCATTGCGGGCGGCGGTGCGTTGATAATTACGCGGTCACGTGGGAAGTCAATGATGATATTGCGCTTATCAATCTGATAAAGATTAATCCTGATATGACGGAGCTTGATTATGAAAACGCATTCAAGTATCGAATTAGAGTTTCGACCGGGAAAATAATTCCGTCTGGTTTGGGATCGCCAAGCGAACCGTAAGCTGTACATGAGTGTAATACTGCCATTCCGGATTTTTAACTTTATAAATGCAGTTTTGTGGGTTACTTCGAATGTTGTAACTAGAGAAGTCGAAAAGGAAAGCCTTGGCGCCAAGGAAACACGTAATCGTTTATCTAAAAAGAATAGGCAGCATCTGGCAGGAGCGGTTTTGTACAGTATTAGTCTCGTATTTTTTTTCTCGCCTGGTTAAGTGTTATGTTGGCGGTGATATTACAGATATTTTCTAGCCTCAGTTGGATTTAGATCTGTGTAAATATTGTGGAATAGAAGTGGGTCTTATACTTAGCGATGCTATGGTCAGTGAGTTCGAGTTCGATGACGATCGTTATTCGTTTGGCTTTTTCTAAAAGCGCAAACGAATGATGATGTTTTGGATTCGGTGGTTCTGCGCAAATGCAGGTCTCTTGCAATAGGTGATCTATGGAGATGCAGAGTTTCAACTGTGCAGATCGATTCCTGACGGAGTTATAGAATCCATGAAGAGTTGTATAAATGCCCTGGGTGTACCCCTATTTTTCTGGATTGTTCTTACCGGCTGTTCGCCGAATACCCCAACCGGTCCCTTTGTTCAGTCCCGTGCTATGAGTGAGTCTCAAAAGCACCTGGTCGAAGTTATCGATCAGCAAACGCCCGGGGGCAGCGCTAGTGTATCGATCAAGAACCCCAACTTTCTAATTGTTAGTTTGTTTGATATCGAAGGTGTAACCGGTAGTGATATTGAAATCGAGAAAAGACTTTCTAATAAAGTGGTCACTGCAATTGAGAAAGAAATCTGCAGTTCTGACTTATACGATCAGATTGATTCGATAGTGGTCTCATTTGAAAATCGTCAACAAGTGAAGCCAAACGTCAGAAAAAGAATATTATTTGCTACATATAAATACGAATTTAGCAAAAGTAGCCGGTGTGGCAGTAGCTCAGCGCCTGAAAGTGTCTAGGTGTTAATGTTCGTTGCAACAGTATCGTTCTGATTTGATCAGATTACTCTCCGTCGAATCTGGATCGGCATCCTGCGCCAAAGAGGCTAGAGTCGTTACGGCAGCGTGTGGCACCTTTTTCGTGTTAGTTGCTTATGCGCTGGTCGAAGTGAAATGCTGCTCGCGACGTTGAGAGCGGTCGATTGCGAGCGAATGGATGCGCGAAGACAACGAAGAGCGGTCTCATGAACGCTTCGACGACAAACCAGCTGCAATAAACCGCGAACAGCAAATTAACTTAGAAAATCCCAAGTTAGAAATGCATCGCTAATGGGACAGGCTCCGTGTTCACTTAATCACCGTCAGCGTCAGGAAATTTGTTCCTCGCGGTTGGGATTAGAGACCAAGATCGCTCAATGAGGCATGATCATCGGGCCGTCGTCCTAAGTCCCAATGAAACAGCCGATCTTCCTCTTTTATCGCTAGATCATTGATGCTTGCAAAGCGCCGCTTCATGAAACCTTGCTCGTTAAACTCCCAGTTTTCGTTGCCGTAAGACCGAAACCACTGGCCGGACTCGTCGTGGCATTCATAGGCGAACCGTACGGCGATTCGATTATCGCGACAGGCCCACAGTTCCTTGATCAATCGGTAGTCGAGTTCTCGCGCCCATTTTTGGCGCAGAAACGCAACGACTTGATCACGGCCAACCGGGAACTCGCTGCGATTGCGCCAGACGGTGTCAGGTGTGTACACGAGCGAAACTTTTTCAGGGTCTCTTGTATTCCAGGCATCCTCTGCCATGCGGACTTTTTTGGTCGCCGATTCGACATCGAACGGGGGCAGCGGTGGTTTGGTTTGCATGGTGAGGCTCCAGAGTTTCAAGCGGAACTAATTGGTGTTCAGGTTGCGATCGTAAATGGTTGGCGATCGTATTGATAGCGGCGGGGTACTGGTTCGCCAGGGCGTTGGTTGGCCATGATCAGGATCATTTCAGCGATGCAAACACTGATCGCGATGGGTTGATAGGTGGAACAATCGCCTAGTGAAAGGAATTATTTCCCCAACGCTCGACAGTGGGGTTCTTCTGTATTTCATCGTGGATTTGACGTGCTATTCTAGTCTTGTCGCAGGTGTTCAATCGGGGAGGCGATGGGAAACAAATTTGCGCCTCCTATATCAAATGATCACTCTTTGCCCATTGTGGACGGTGTAGACGACCCCGAGCGATGGCGAAAGTGTCTGTTCAATGTTATTTGCATTGCAACAGCGGCCGTACACCTAATTGCACCGTTTCTGTTTCTGGCCATCGCTGGGTACATGGCCAAAGTCTCTGGCATCTTGCTGGCGATCGGTATCACGGTTGGTGTGTTACCGCTGATCAAAACAGTCAGTATCAAAACTCGCAGCTGGATTCTGTTTGCCGTGCTGCTGTGTACCGTTATTTCGGTACTGGTAACCCGCGGATTCGGTCCCTCATTCGGTAGCGGCTACCCACTTGTGCTGGTGGTTGCCGGCTTGTTGCTTGGCCGAGCGGCAATGATTTCAATGGTGGTTATAACCACCGTGGGTTTTTTGGTGGCGGGTTATGCGACCGATATCGGTCTACTGGCAATCAGCACGCCCGATCACGATCCGAGTGTGATGCGCAACTGGCTCAGCGCCACGGTGTTGTTTTCCGCGATTTGCCTGACGTTTGTCATCGTCGTTCGATACGTGACACGCGAAGTGAACAATCGCTACGCGAGCGCCCATCGCGAGCTTGCTCAAGCAAAATTGCTACGAGAAGCGGCGATGCAGGCTCGGACGACGCGTCTTGGCGTAGAACGCGAGCTGAGACGCACACAAATAATTCAGGCCGTCGGGCAACTCTCAGGCGGGCTTGCCCATCTGTTTAACAACGCGCTGACCGTCGTGCGGTCTGCACTAGAAACTGTGCAGGTTGATGCGTCTGTCGAGAATCGGCAGCGTGCGAAAGAGCAGGTTCAGGATGCGTTTGACGGCACGCTAAAAGCCACCAGTGATCTCATGATTTTTAGCCGACGGGACGAACCGGATGCGAGACTGATCAATCTTGCGGATGTGCTACGTGAGTTTTCGAGCACGCATGCTCACGTGGTGCCCAACGATGTCGATCTGCGTTTTCATTCGGTAGAGCAACTCAACGTTTTAATCGATCCCAAATCGTTTCAGCAAATGTTACTCAATCTGGTGCTCAATGCCGCCGAGGCGATCAGTCAGTCGGGTCAGATTCGAATAACGGCAGCGCTCTATCACGACAAAAACGAATCCACCATCACGCGGACCGTCTTGGCGATTGAAGATAACGGCCGCGGCATGAGTCCGGATTCCTTGGCAAGGGCGATCGACCCGTTTTACTCGCGCGACTCTGCTCGCAGTGGTCTGGGTCTCTCTGTTGCGCACGCCATCGCTGAACAAGCGGGCGGGGAATTGCGTTTAGAGAGCGATGAGGAATACGGCACGCGAGCGCTGGTTATTCTACCTTTGGTATCACCTATTGTTTTTGCCGAGGTTGACCCAAACTCGATTTGGCCAACGTCGCATGTTCTTCACCGTCATGAGCTCGGTCCCCATCAGACCTCCGTCACACCTGACATAAATTGGTCGGGTGATACCCCCGACACCCCCCAATGGCAACACGAGGTAGTGGTTAAACTCGCTCGTGTCACCACAGGGGTAGTGGCGACTATTTTGACGGCTGTTGCGCTGTTACTGCCTCAGATGATTCCGGTCTTTTTAATCACAGGCGGCCCAGCGGTGATCTTGACGTCGTTGTCCGGCTGGAAGAAAGACCTGTCGCCTCGCGTGTCGTTTATCCTCCTGATTGTGGCGCTCTCGTGGGTGGGCGTGACGATCGTCTTTGCCACGTCCTACACACTCGTATCCGCCATGATCGCGGTGGCCACCGCGGTGATCTGGGCGGCGTTGCTGGGTAAACGCTGGGACGGTCTCATTGCCCTGATTGGCGTGACCGGTGCGCTGCTGTTAGCCGGCTATTTGCGTTCAGGACCGTTTTACTTACCACCACTGGCGAATGGCGATGTGTCGTTGGCGGCAAACTGGTACCGGTTTGCTCCGCAAGTCGCGTTGTTCGGGTTGATCCTGTCGCGCAGTGTGGTGGGCGTGCTGACACATACGGCCAACAGCGTTTTAGCCGAAAAAGATGCCTTGAAACGGGTCGAATCGATGCGCCTAAGAGAGGCCGAAGAAGGCGCCCGACTTCTGAAAATGGAATCACAACGAAACCGCTCTGAGCGCTCCGAGGTAGCGGGTCAGGCTGCCGGAACGGTTATTCACGATCTACGCAACGCGATACACGCCGTAGTAATGGCGTCTGACCTTCTGTCAGCCGACGATCTTTCCGACGAGCAGATTGCCGACGCCGTGTTAACGCTCGCGGACGCGGTCGATTACGCGGAGGCGCTTGCCACGCAATTTGACGGCGTGGGCCCAGGGGTGGGAAACGATGGTCGCTATCCCATCTATGACTTGTCTGCCAATGTCGATGTGGCCACCACGCTATTGCGGCGTATGCTGCCGGAGTCGATTACGCTCGAAGCGACAATACAACCGGACGTCGCGGTACGTATCGGCAGCATGGCATTGCGTCGACTGCTGTTTAATCTTGTAACTAATGCACGAGATGCCATTGACGATGACGGCACGATTTCCCTGTCGTTAACCAAAAGCGGAAATACGGCTGTACTGAATGTCACCGACACCGGTTGTGGCATTACCGATGCGAAGCGAGATCGAATTTTCGAGCCGTTTTATACAACAAAGAAAGGCGGCATGGGCACAGGGCTTGGTCTTCATTTGGTGGCGGATATTATTAATGACAGCAACGGCACGCTCGACGTTCAGTCGCAGGTTGGTGTGGGAAGCTCATTCACCATTACGTGGCCCGCTGAAAAGGCGTCGGCAAAAACACCGCAACGCCTGAGCCAGGTCAGCACCGTGAAGTCGACCGGCACAGTTCTGCTCGCCGAGGATGAGATTAACGTGCGTGCCGTGATGGCACAGGCCATACGCAACTGTGGATACGATGTCACCGAAGCCGCTGATGGCGACGAAGGAAAACAGCTCGCCATTGAAAACACCGACTTTGTTGCGGCGTGTATTGATGGGGTCATGCCGGGTGCACCGTCTTCAGAAATTATCGACGAATTCCTCAAACACCATCCAGGTCGGCCAGTGCTGCTGTGCTCGGGCTATATGTCGTCAGACCTGGCGAATCGCGACCTCGTACGTCCTGGCGTGACCTATGTCGCTAAACCGTTTAGTCCTTCTCGCCTCGTTGAGGCGCTCGCTAGTGCGATTCACAGTACTCAGGGAATGCCGAAGCAAACGCAGGACGCTTGATGGCGTCGGCGCCTGATGGACGGAGCGAGCCCCAATGCCGATCTAACCTTCTAAGGCAAAGTGGTGGTGGCACCAAATGCACCTAATGCGATCAGCGCAATTAACAAAGCGATCAGGGTCAGCGCGACGCTGTAAGTGTGAAGTCGGTGAAAACGCGCCGCCCCGTCGCTACCTAAATCCCGGGCGGCGTTAATTGCTGGTACGAGCTTCAAGGCAACCGATTGTGCGATGGCGATGCCAACGCCGGCAACAATGAGCAATACCGTAGATCGTCCGGCGCCGTCGAGCACCATTAACAGAATTGCGAACACGCTGATCGTAAGACCGGAGGCAATACCGAATCGGAACAGGCGCGGGAACAGGGCGCGCAAAAAGTCACGGGCACCCTCTGCGCCGAGCGTCTTGAACACGGCTGGCGCAACGATGGCCGATTGGAAAACAATTGCACCGGCTAGAAGTCCGGTGGTAATGGCAATCACGATGAGGCTGATGGTTGTCATAGATCGTATGGGTTCACAAACTCGATGGCGTATTGGACTATTTTTTAGCCGGTCGAATCAACTCTTTTGCGATACTGACTCGGCGTACACAGCATCGCTGCCCGAAACACTCGATTGAAACTCGCTTTGGAGCCGAAGCCGGACTGGAAGGCAACGTCGAGCAGCGGCCGATCGACATCAGCGAGCAGTTGACGCGCGGTGTCGATTCGCAGGGTGTTGACGAATTCTGAAAAGTTCTGCTGAAGCCCTTCGTTCAGTGCACGGGAAGCGTAGGAGCGATTAAGTCCCGTGCGTTGTGCAAGCTCAGCGAGCGAAAAATCACTCTCCAAGAACCACCTTTCCGATTCCACCCGTTCTTTCAGTTGTCGTCCGATGGCTGGCCAGTCTTGCGACCGGTTGGGGTGCTCCTTGCGTTCTTGGCGTGCTTGCTCATCGACTTCGTCCGTCAGCGGCATCTTGGGAAAAGGCGTGCGACTGCGTGCGAGTGTCTCAAGAAGGATTAGCAATACGGCGAGCAGCGATGCGATGATGAGCCAGTAACGACCGCGGTAATTGTAGCTGTCGCTCAACTCCATGATAGTGATGCCGATCCACAGCACGCCCACAGCGCCCCACATCCAAATGAAGAGTCGTAGCCAAAGCGGGCGATAGTTGTCGTCGTCGGCGCGCGTGGTCGGAAGCCACGCTGAGTAAGACTGGTAGAGTCGATGAATGGCCACCGCACAGCCTAACGACAACGTAATTGATAGCACGCGGACAAAGGGCTCAACGTACGGCTGATGGAAACGATCGGTGTAGGCCCACTTGGCCTGATAGCCGTCAATCAGCGTGAAGGCGCCAAACTGGTACGCCAGGTGCAAGGCGACAGGCAGCAAAAGCCAACGACGCCAGCCTGGGGGCTGGTCGACGAAGCTGCTGTAGACATAGAGGTAGAGTAGCGGTGCGAAACTCAACGAGGCGTCGACTGGCAAAAACGTGAGGTTTGGCCAAATATCGTAGGCGCCGGCAAAACCGATGAAGAACGGAATGCACGACGACAGCGTGGCGAGCATCAAGGCCACCAGCCAGCGCACGGCGCGGCGGTCGGCCGCGCCCACCCAAAGCAGTAAGGCGCTGGCGATAATGGGAAAGAGTACACCGCCCATGAGTGTGCTACGCCAGCCGAAGCTCAGTTGCTCAACCATCGTCATCGCACTCGGTTGTGCGTCGCCGGCTTGGGCGCCAAGCCACCCGCAGAGATCGAACATCGATCAATACCTGAAAGAACGACCGCATGTTTATGACGAAGCAGACTGAATCACAAAATCAAACTGGTGATCTGTTCGATACAGCCCTTCGTTGTCAGCGGTGACCGAGAAGTGGCGCCAACCTTGCTGAGCGCTGTGCATGATTAGGGTATCCAGATCACCGCGATACCGCACCGTAAGGCGTGCGCGATCGGGATGAACGTCCACAAGCGGTACGGATTCGGCGTCCACCGATTGTTGCGTCATGGTTTCCACGACAAGCTGAAGTTGTTCCCAAAAGGCCTGGCGGGCATCGCTATGCGGGAGCTCAATCCCCTGAAACGCGCCGAGCGTGTGCGATGCTTCTGTGTCGGCGTAGGCGGGCGAGAAGGTTCGCGCTTCAATGAGGTTGATACGCTGATTACCCGGGTCGTAAAAGCTGATTTGATTAAACTGGTCGTCGCCAAGATCCGCGCGCTCAAATTCAATTTCAAGATCCGATAGCGCAGGCACGATACGGACGAGGTTCGGCACCACGTAGGTGAGCGTGGGGGAAGCAAAGTCAGCGCCATGAAGGCCGGCAAAAAAACGCCCGTCGCCCATCACACCGTACGGATGTGGCACCGACTCATTCACCGGATATTCCTCAAAACCAAGATCGGAAAAGCGGCCCATGTCGCGCAAAATATCGGTGGTGCATAGACTGAGCTCAAGCAGTGGCGTCATGTCGCGGATCAACTCGAGTTAAAAGAGTGCGGGTAGCGCGCACCGGCGAGCGTAGGTCATGACCAAGAACTCGCAATCCATGTCACTACACCGGCGAGTCGAGCGCTTTGGCGCGGCGATTCGATGCCTCACGTTCCGTTTCGCTGTTGAGCGCGTCTATATTCGACGCCCAGGGCTCGAGGTTCTCAAGGATGAGATGGGTGAGGAAATCCAAATGCGCATCGGCGTCATTCAGACACGGAATGTAACGCAGCTCATCGCCCCCGTGTTCCTTGAAAAGGTCGCCATACTCCACCACCATTTCTTCGAGTGTTTCCAGGCAGTCGGCGGAGAAGCCTGGACACAGCGAATCGATTTTTTGAAGCCCTTCTTTGGCCCATTGTTCAACGGTATCGCCGGTGTACGGACGCAGCCATTCCTCACGACCCAAGCGCGATTGAAATGCGACAGCCCATTGGGTGTCATCAAGCTGCAGTTCGGCCGCCAGCAAACGTGCGGTTTTGTGGCACTGACAATGATACGGATCGCCGTTGGTGAGATAGCGCTTTGGAATGCCGTGAAACGACAGCAGCAGGCGTTCGCCTTGGCCGTGCTCGGCCCAGTAGTCTCGCACCGAGCGAGCCAACGCCTGAATGTAGCCCGGATGATCGTGATACTGATTGATCATGCGCAACTCCGGGATCCAGCGTTTGTGGGTGAACACCGCCGCTACCGCATCAAACGTAGAGGCACTGGTGACCGCGGAGTATTGAGGATAGAGCGGCAGCACAAGTAGCTGCCGCACGTTTTGTTGATTGAGGCGCGCCAACGCGTCGGGCACCGACGGGTTGCCGTAGCGCATGGCCAGATCGACGGCGACATGATCACCAAAGCGGCGCTGCAGGCGTTCGGCCACACCGCGCATCTGGTCTTTGGATATTCGGATAAGCGGCGAGCCCTCCTTCTCCCACACCGTTTGGTAGGCGGCCGCACTGCGGCGGGGGCGGATACGCAAGATCACACCATGCAAAATAATGCGCCAGAGCAAGCGTGGCACCTCCACCACGCGTGGGTCCATCAGAAATTCGGCGAGGTAGCGTCGCACCGACGCGGTGGTGGCTTCGTCCGGACTGCCGAGATTGGCTAGCAGCACACCAATTCGCGTGTGCTGTCCGTGTCGAAAGTCGGGCTCACCGGAATACTTTGGCATGAGAGCGTGGCCGTGGTGGTAACGGGTCAGGTGCGCCAAGTCTACCAACAAACCGTCGCTTGGGCGTGATTTGAAGCGACTGCAATGATCGAATCATTCTGCGCTGTGCGAGACTCAGTGAGAGGCGCTCGCGACAGGTTGCGTGAGTGTAAGAAGCGCGAGCGGGTGGGGTGTTCGCAACGGATGGTCGTCAGGTGAACTCACGCGCACGGCGATTACGTGTGCGATGAGGGCCGAACGCAGCGATGGCCCATTCGCCAAGAGATCGTTCTGCGCCTCAACGTCTGGCGACAACCACGCCCCAACCCTCCGCGATGCTCAGGCGGATAGTGTCGGCATGGCATCAAACCGCGCGCGATCGAAGATGCAGTGGTCGTCAGGGCCGGTGGCTAGCGCGCGCGAAAAATGCGCCTCGAGAGGGCTGAGATAGAAATACCATGTTTGGCGATCAATGGGTTGAGTGCCTTGAAACGCGGCAGGCGATAGCAATGCGTAGTTTACCCCAGCGTTGGGCGCTCGAACCGACGCATAGGCGATGAGCTCAACGCGCGCCTCACGCGCCACATCCCCGAGTGCTTGGGTGTCTTGATAGTGTGTGAGACTCATCCATTTTTCGCGATCGCGATTCAGCGGCGGTTGTCGAAGATCAATATGCCGAGCCGTGTCAAACGCGATGGTGAACGCGGTGAGCTGGGCGCGCGGGCGGGGCAACATGTCGGACTCGGTGCCGTTGAAAAAGCGAATACGATAAAACGCGGTTTCAGCCAGTGCGGTGGGCAGGGCTTTGGACGCGTAAAAAACCCCGTCACGACTGCCCGCACGCCGAAAGCGCGACCCATAGCGATTGACCGGCAAATAGCGAAAGGGTGTTTTTAATAAGTAATCAAAGTGCGCCACCGCTTGGGGGTATTGTGGTTTTGACTGCTCGAGTATGTCTTCGAGCAGCATCTGCTCGTGCTGCGTGTCGACGAGTTTGCGTGTCGCGTGTGTGTGCTGATGTTCCACCACTCGCCAGGCCTTGCCAGCGAGCGGTGCAACGTCAGACTCGAGCGCGGAAGGCGTCCACGTAGGCAACGCAGTCGACCAATCCGGTGATGTGATGGATGAGCTGGTCAGGTTGACCGTCCAGGTCGTGATTGTGATGGGTGAGCCAGCCGCGCATGGCGGCCTCATCGCCGGCCATGATCGCGTCAAGACCGCGATAAAGTCGCACGAGCAGTGTGGCTAACTCCCACTCTTTGCTGTCGGTGCCCAGCAAAAACTGACCGCCGGCCATGCGCGTGACCGAGGCTGGGCTAATGCCGAGCACCCGTGCGAGCGCGGTTTTGCTCAAACCCATGAGCTGCTGGGCATTCAGCACGGCTTTGGTGAGCACCACCCGGTAGTCGTGACTCGATAGTTGCGGTGATTTGTCCATGGCTGTACTTTACCACAAGAAAGAAAATTAATAAAAATTTCATGAGAAAAAGAGAAATTGCGCAACCATGCCAAGAGACCTTCATCCTTTGACGGCCGCGTATTCTTGCAATTGATTGTTTAGATGGGAGTTTACAAAGCCTAACATTCCATTTATGGGCCGTTGTGATGCACTGCGATACATTAACGGTGCTTCAGCCGGCTCTTCGATTTCTTGGTGGATTGTGGGCCGCGCCGGACTGACCAGTAGCCTGACGGTTGGTCAGACGGCTTGCTGAACGCCCTCTAAGAGCCGGCGAAGGTTGTCTGGTTTTAGGCGATTGCAAAAAAATAAAACGAATAGTGACCAACGGGTAAAGCGGAGTATCGCTTTGCCCGTTTTGCTTTTGCGATGACGTTCGCGCTATCACCACTGATTCACTCCCTTGGCGTACACTTCGCTTCGACGCGCTAAACACCAGCCCGCCGAATTCTCCAGTCGCTTTTATGCGACGCGAACACAGTGATACGCCATGCCCACTACGCTCATTTGGTATCGACAAGATCTGCGGCTTTGTGACCATCGTCCACTCACCCGTGCGTTAGAGGCAGGGCATGAGGTGGTGTGCTGCTACGTGTATGACCAACACACGCCGGGTAGGCATCGAATCGGAGGCGCAAGCCGCTGGTGGCTACATCACGCTTTAGTGGATCTTGATGCACAGCTTCGTCAGCGCGGCGGGCGTCTCATTTTACGAGCGGGTCGTTATGCCGACGTCCTGCCGACACTGGTTAAAGAAAGCGACGCGAGTGCGCTGTACTTTAGTCGTCACTATGAGCCGTTTATGGCCGACGTGGAAACGCAGCTCCATGCGGACTTGACTGCGGATGGTATTACCGTGCGTCGTTTTGCAGGCAACATACTGTTTGACCCCAATCAGTTGCGTACCAAAGGCGGTACCCCGTTTAAAGTGTTCACCCCGTTTTGGCGTAATTGTCTTGCGCAAACACCACCGTCTCCGCCGTTGGCCGCGCCGGAGACGATTCGGTTTGCGTCGTCGCAACCCACCAGCGATTCAGTCGACGACTGGGCGCTACTACCGACTCAACCCAATTGGGCAGGCGAAATGCAGGCCACATGGACGCCGACCGAAGAGGCCGCACACCAGTCGCTTGAGCAGTTTCTCGAAAACGATGTTGAGCGCTACAACGACGCGCGTAATTTACCCTCGAAAAAAGGTACATCACGGCTGTCGCCGTATTTGCACTATGGCCAGATCAGTCCGGCGCAGGTGTGGCATGCCACCACCACGCATGTCGCGCACCGGCGCGGGCCGAGCAAAGGGGCCGACACCTACCTGTCGGAAATCGGCTGGCGCGAGTTTTCGTATCACCTGTTGACGCAATTTCCCGAGCTGCCTACCAAACCGTTTCGGGAAAACTTCGAGCGTTTTCCGTGGAAGAAAAACGCCAAACGGCTGCGGGCGTGGCAAACCGGTCAAACCGGGTTTCCGATTGTCGATGCGGGTATGCGCGAACTCTGGGCCACCGGTTGGATGCACAATCGCGTGCGTATGATCGTAGGATCGTTTTTGGTCAAAGATTTGCTCATACCGTGGCAGCAAGGCGCCGCGTGGTTCTGGGACACACTTGTCGATGCGGATCTGGCGGCGAATTCTGCGAGCTGGCAGTGGGTGGCTGGCTGCGGAGCCGATGCCGCACCGTATTTTCGAATTTTTAACCCCATCTTGCAGGGCGAGAAGTTCGACAAAGATGGCGACTACGTGCGCCGCTGGGTGCCGGAGCTCGCCGACTTGCCGAACAAATGGCTACACAATCCCGCCGAAGCGCCAGCGAATGTGTTGGCAAGTGCGAACGTGACGCTAGGTAAAACCTATCCCAAACCACTCATCGATCGAAAGGCTGCGCGTCAAATAGCGCTCGATGCGTTCGCGCAAATCAAGTGACGCAAACCGACGCGATCACCTAAAAGAACGCCCCCACGCGCACCGTTTCCTGTGCTCGTGCGGGCGTTTTTTATCGGGGTGTTGGCTAAGCCTTACCGTCGATGATGTCATCAATGCTCGGAGCCGGCGTACCTTTACCCGGTTCGGCCTGCCCCGCTTTCACGCGTTTGAAATAGTTGTGATACGCCCGCATCGCCTGGCGGCCAAAGATGAGCATGATCGGAATGTTGGCAAGCACCGCCACCCCTGTGCCGAAGCTCGTGAGGTTATCAAGTGCCCGATCAGTTTCGATCAGTCCGAGAGTGGCCACCACAATAAGCAGGCAGAAAACGAACTTATAGGCGAGCACGGATTTTTCACCCAGCAAGTACACAATGCACTGCTCGCCGTAGTAGCTCCACGAAATCATGGTCGAGATCGCGAACATCAGCGAGGCAATAGTCACCAGCCATTTGCCCAGTCCATTGGCGGCCGAATCGAATGCCCGCGCGGTGAGCGTCGCGCCACCGAGTGACGCATAGACCTCGGCCTTTTCGAGGCTCGGCGTGGTACGCGATTCGATCGTACTCCAATCGATGTACTTCTCACCGTTCTTGTCCACAACCTGACCAAATAGCTGATGCAGGTTGTTGCCGCGCCGCTCGTCTTCGTCACCGGCCACAATCATGAACACCGATTGCCCCACCTGCCAGTCACTGGATTGCGAGACTGGAGCCGGCGTGTCATCAATCGAAAACTGACTCGCGCCAACGGGCACAATCGCAGGCGCGGTGTCGTAGACGCCTTCTGCGCCACGATTCCAAACACCAGTGCTGAGGATGATCAGGGCGGTAAAGGTACAGACGACGATGGTGTCGATAAACGGTTCGAGTCCCGCCACCAGCCCTTCGCGTACCGGCTCATCGGTTTTGGCTGCGGAGTGAATGACCGGCGAACTCCCCTGACCCGCTTCATTGGAAAAGATGGCGCGTTTCATACCAAACAGTAGCGCTGAGGCCATGGTGCCACCCACAAACGCGCCGGTGGCTTCAGTGGGATTAAACGCGGAATAGAAGATCAGTCGAAACACATCCGGAATTGCTCCGGCGTTTTTAATGAGCACAAACGTGCCGGCCAGCAGGTAAAGCGCGACCATGATTGGCACAAGAAACCCTGCCACTTTCCCGATGCGGCTGATGCCGCCAATAATCACCAGACCCACCAAGGTGGCCATGACCACGCCTGTGATCCAACCTGGGATTCCAAAATACGTTTCGTTGAGCTCGGCGACATTCCACGCTTGAAACATGTTGCCGCCGGTGATGGTGGAGATGAGCAGCATGATGCAGAACACGCCGCCGATCAGCGAACCCAACCAGGCGAGATTGGGGTAGGCGCGCTTAATCCCTTTCGAGGCCACCCACATCGGGCCGCCGTGCGGGTTTTCGGGATCGTCAGTGTTGCGATAGAGCATCGACTGCGTCACTTCGGTGAGTTTGATCGCCATGCCCAAAAAACCGATCACCCACATCCAAAACACGGCACCTGGACCGCCAAGGCTGATGGCCAAGGCGACGCCACCGATGTTGCCAAGGCCTACGGTGGCCGAGAGGGCCCCCGACAGCGCCTGGAAGTGGTTGATCGCGCCCGGATCGTTGGGGTCGTCGTAGGCCCCGCGAATCACCTTGGTACCGTGGGTCAGCGCCCGAAACTGACCAAAAAAGGACCAAACAGTGAACAGCACGCCCACGCCCACCATGAGGTAGAGCATATTGTTGTGCCAAAGATAGGAGTTCGCTGTTTCCAGGAACGAATTGAATGCTTCCATTGTGGCCCTTTCGATTGAGGTGTCAGCAAGGTTTTGATTTTGCACACATCATGCGGGTTTGTGCTGGAGGAGGCAAGCGACGAGTCTAAGCATTATGCTGACGCGTTGCACAATAACGGGGTGGTCAGTCGTCCCTTAAAACGCACCCGACCGCGCATCGCTGACCCGGTTTGTGCCATTCATAAAGTGCCTTGGCACCGCCTAGGGCCATCGGAATGTGTTCATCGAGCGTCCACTCGGCGAAAACGCTGCGCGTCGATCTGTCGGTGGCGCGTGGCCGCGATTGACCCCGGATGACATGGGCACGGCCTTTGCCATCAGAGGAGGGTTTCGGCACGGAGCGCCGGGCAGAACTACCGTTCCACGATGGCCGTTACGCCCATGCCGCCCGCGGTACAGATTGAGATGAGCGCTCGACCCGAACCTTTTTGTTCAAGCAGCTTGGCGGTGGTTGCCAAGATACGTGCGCCCGTCGCGGCAAACGGGTGACCGACCGCCAGGCTGCTGCCGTTAACGTTGAGCTTGTTAGGATCGATGCTGCCCATGGCTTCGTCGCGACCCAGTTTTTCGCGACAGAAACGCTCCGATTCCCAGGCCCGCAAGGTGCACAACACTTGTGCGGCAAACGCTTCATGGATTTCATAGAAGTCAAAGTCCTGCAGCGAGAGGTTGGCGGCTTTGAGCATTTCGGACACCGCGTAAGCGGGCGCCATGAGCAGTCCTTCCGATTCGATGAAATCCACAGCGGCCACCCGGCCGTGCGTCAGATAGGCTTGCACGGGCAAGTCGCGGTCCTGCGCCCATTGTTCCGACGCCAGCAGCACAGCCGCAGCACCGTCTGTGAGCGGTGTGCTATTGCCTGCGGTCAGCGTGCCGTGACCACTTTTTTTATCAAACGCGGGGCGCAATTTACCGAGCGACTCCATCGACGAGTCGCGGCGAAGATTGTTGTCGGTGGATACCCCTCTAAACGGCACCACCAGATCGGAGAAAAATCCAGAGTCGTACGCGGCCGCCGCTTTTTGATGGCTGGCGAGCGCCAGCGCATCTTGATCTTCGCGCGAAATGTTCCATTGCCTGGCCATCAGTTCGGTGCTTTCGCCCATTGAGAGTCCGGTGCGCGGTTCATTCACACTCGGCGTTTCAGGTTTCAAATGGGAAGGCCGAAAGCCCAGCGCCGCCTTGGCGCGGTCGGTGACAGAGCGAGAGCGAAAAATATCCATCAGCACCGCACGGTACTCTTTGGGGTACACAATGGGGGCGTCGCTCACGGTGTCCGTACCGGCGGCCAAGCCGGAATTGATTTGTCCAAGTGCGATTTTGCTGCCGACTAAAATCGCCGCTTCCAGCGACGTGCCACAGGCTCGCTGAATATCAAACGCCGGCGTGTTGGCATGCAGCCCGCTACCGAGCACCGATTCGCGCGCTAAGTTCCAGTCTTTCGAGTGTTTGAGCACCGCACCGCTGGCCACATCGCCCAGCGTTTCGCCGCGCAAGTTAAAGCGATGGACGACGCCAGCGATCGCCGCCGTCAGCATGTCTTGATTGGCCGCGGATTTGTATTGGGTGTGCGACCGACAAAACGGAATGCGGCTGCCGCCAATGATGGCAACCTTACGCAAATTAACTTTCATGTGGTGCTCCTCAATTGTGATTCGGCGGTGCCGGATTTGGGTGCTCAAATTGGACGTAGGTTGGTGTGTCCGGTTCGCGTCACGGGCCGATGTTTGTCGCGGTGTCCTGGTCGTCTATTTCGAGTGCGTAACCAGGGGGTCTGCTTAATTTCCAAGCGTGCTAGAGTCCCCTATCATAGCAATTTCCCGGACCTTTCAGTGACCCTCCTTTCGCAACGCGCCCGATTTTTCAATGAAAGCAAAGCGCTCTTTGTGCTCGGCTGGCCGTTGATTGTGAACAACGTGATTATCGGTCTAACCACGTTCATCGATTTCATCATGGCGGGTCGTTTGGGGACCCTCGACCTTGGGGCTGTCAGTGTGGCCAGTACGCTGTGGTCGTTCGTGTTCTTGGCGGGAATGGGCGTCATGATGGCCCTCAATCCCATCGCGGCACAGCTACACGGTGCCAATCGGCCGACCAACATCGGCGAAGCGGGCAGACAGGGGCTGTGGTTGTCGCTGCTCATCGCCCTGATTATTTTTGTCGCGATTCGGTACGCCAGTGCACCGTTCATGCGACTCATTGGTATTGAGGAGCCGCTCATTCCACTCGCTACCGGCTACCTGCAGGCACTGGCGTTTGGCAGCTTTGCTATTTTCGCTTTCCTCGGCCTGCGGTTCATCAGTGAGGGCATTGGCCACACGAAGCCGATCATGATGGTGGCGATCATCGGACTGATTACCAATGCAACCGGTAACTATGTGCTGATGTTTGGCAATTTTGGGGCGCCGCGCTTAGGGTTGGTTGGCTGTGGTGTGGCCACAGCGGTGTCGATGTGGGTAAGTCTGCTGTTTATGTTGACCTACATGCACCTGCGTAAGCGGGTCTATGCGCCGCTCGAGTTGTTTCGCCATTTCGACTGGCCAAATGGCGCACGTATTCGCGAGTTTCTCAGGGTGGGATTGCCGATCGGCGGCAGCGTCACCGCCGAGGTGGGGTTGTTCAGCGCGGCGGGCCTGATTATGGGCACACTGAGCGCAACCGAAGCTGCCGCACATGCGGTGGCGATCAACTACGCGGCGACTATGTTCATGGTGCCGCTGGGGTTGCATTCGGCCCTGATGATCCGCGTCGGGCAGAACGTAGGATCGGGCCATGTGTCGGATGCGCGCTATGCCGGCTGGGTGGGGATTTGTTTGTGTGGCGCGTTTATGACCGTATCGGCCCTCGTGCTCATGGTCTTTCGCACACCGATTACCTCGCTGTATGTCGATGATCCGGCCGTGCGGGCAGTGGCGGCGCAGCTATTATTACTCGCGATGATTTTCCAGATAACCGATGGAATTCAGGTGGGTGCTGCGGGCGCGGTGCGCGGTTTTAAAGATACGACGGTTCCCATGTACATCAATATCTTCGCGTTTTGGGTGGTGGGCTTTCCAATTGCCTGGTATGCCGGCACTCAGCTCGGTTTCCGGGGTGAGGGGGTATGGGGCGGCCTTGCTGTGGGTCTGACCGTCGCGGCAATTTTGTTATGCTGGCGTTTTCACCATATCAGCCGCTCCGCTCAGTCGGCCGTCCATTCCCCGGTTTGAGCGTCGCCACATTCTTTAGGAGAGTGTCATGAATCTAGCCCGTGTTGGTCACCTTGTGCTGTTTACGCTGGTGTTGTTTGGACTCTCCGCATGCAGCGGTGTCAACACGCTGCGCCAAATTGTTGATCCGCCCAAAGTCAGCCTGGCGAATGTGGAGTTGTTGAGTGCGGGACTGCTCGAGCAGCGCTATCGCCTGAGTCTGCGCGTGCAAAATCCGAACGGCGTGGCCATTCCGATTAACGGCCTGGATTACGCGGTAAATATCGGCGGCGCTGAGTTTGCCAAAGGCGTCAGCGCCAGTGCGTTCTCGCTGCCGGCCAAAGGTGAAGACGTGGTTGAGATCGATGTCTCGACCAACCTGCTGGAGTCGGCGCGTCATCTTTACACGCTGTTTAAAAATGGCAAAGACAACGTGGACTACAACCTCAGCGGTAATATCAACGTTGACCTCCCGTTTATTAATTCGCTGCCATTCTCCCGCTCGGGCGTGGTGGATTTGAGTAACCTCAACGTTCGCTAATATGCGTGTTGTTGCCGGAATGCTAGCCGGCGCCTTGCTGGCCTTAACGGCCTGCGGGCCGTCGGCGCCTGAGCGCCATGACTATCAGATTGTGGTTCAGGGCTCGGCCACGCCCGTGCCGGTCAAGTTTGCCGGCAGTTATACCTGCGATAATCCCGGCGCGGAACAGGTGGTGGATATTTCGGGTGCCGGCACAACGACACATTCGTTCTCCTGTCAAACGTTGCGCCACGTGCGTATTCAGCGCGTGATCGGTCAGGGGTTGATCAGCGTTATCGTCTATGAAGACGGCGAAGTGGTGTTCTCCACCATTCCTTCCTCAGACGACACGCCCATTGTGTATGTTCATGGCTTGGAGTCGTCATCGGCAAATTGAATCGGTTATGCCGGGCGTTGACAATCTCAACCCCTCGACGTTGAGTTGTTCATTAAACAGGTTATTATCCCGACAAATCGCCTGACCAATCGGTGGCGGTGTTATCGATTCGGTTCAATCGAGTGTTGTCGATCGCCTCAATGCGTCGGTCTGGGCGACCCAAGCGTTCCAATGCCGGATTCGATTGACTAGGACGGCCGCCGTGGACCGGGGTTCGGCAACACAATCATAAACTCTACGCCGCTGCCGTCCGGCAGATTGCGGGCGCTGATCTGTCCGCTGTGCAGCGTGGTGACCAGTCGGGCGATGAACAAACCAAAGCCCAGGTGTGCGCCGTCGCTGCCGCTCTCGCGAACGGAAATCAGTGAGTCGAATAACCGTGCATGCATTTGCGCGGGAAGCTCAGGACCCTCGTTGGCGACACGCAGCGTGTAGTTGCGCGGATAGCGTTCGAGGCTAAAGGAGATGGCGCCGCCGGGTGGGGTAAAGTCGACCGCATTTTCCACCAGCTTATCCATCATCTGCGCGAGAAGATCGCCCACGCAATAATATCGGCATGGGTCGTCCGGCACGCTGACATCAATCACGTGCGACTCATAGGTGTCTTGATAACCCTGCGCCATGTCGTTGACGAAGCCGGATAAGTTGACGTAGTCGAACTCCGCCGTTTCGATACTCTGCTCGACACGGCTCGCTGCGCTCATGGCGCTGACGATGTGACGAAGACGGGCGACACCGGCGGCAGCGCGCTGTGCGTACACATCCGATTGCTGCGATAGCGACTGAGATTGTAAGTTGTCCAGCGATGACTGCACGACCGCCAGCGGTGTGCGCAGCTCGTGCGACAGTTTACTGGCCAACGAGCGCAGATACTGCGTGTAATCTTTGAGCTGTACGAGCAGGGACTGGAAGCTGCGTGACAGATCGCCGAGTTCATCATCCGCACCAATGCCCGGCAGGTGTGTGGACAGGCGGCCATCGTCGGCCATGGCGTGTTCGGTGGCGTTCCGCAGTCGGCGGATACGCAGGCTGAGCAACGTGGCGAATCCTAAGAGGCCGGTCACGACGAACGCGGTAGAGATAAACGTCACGCTCAAAATGCGCTTTAGCGCGTTGTTCGTCAGCAGCAGCGTGGCGGTGCTGGTTTGCTCGAGCGTCACCGCCCCCACGACTTGGTCGTTATCATAAAGTGGTGCAGCCGCGGAAATCACGGCGTCGGAATCATAGGGAGGCTGATACCAAACGCTGGCGCCGTTCCCATTGAGTGCTTGCTGCACTTCAGGCCCGAGCACCTGTCCTGCCATGGTGCTTTGATTGTCGTACGGCTGTAGTCCCGGGTCGAGCAAGCGACGGTACACCCGATCGAGCAGATTTGGAGAGGGCGCGTCGTTATCTTGGGTATCGGGCAGTTTTCCTCCTTCGGCCAAAATCCAACCGTGTCGATCGAGCACTCGGAGGCGTCGATCGCCCTGACTCAAGTCGGTCACGTTGGCGGTAAGCTCCGGCAGCGGCTGACTGAGCAGCGCGGGCAGCGGATTTAGGTCGTACGGATCAACGGTGCCCAAAAACGGCAATGGATCGAGCGGTGTGGCATCGCCATCGATGACCGCAAAACCAAAGCGCGGTCCGAGCAGTGCTTGAGGAATTTTCAGCTCGACGTTGTACCCCTCAGCGGTGGGTTGCCAGTTGCCTTGGATTTGTGTGGGGTCAATGCTGCCGGCGTTATCCCGATGGAGTGTGGCGCGTAGTACGCCCGGCGCACTGGTTTCGATGACCGCGTGCGTAAAACGTTCGATCGAATCCCAAAACACCAAGCGAATCACATCGTGCACGGGGCCTTTTGCGGCGTCTTTATAAATCACGTAGTCATCAGCAACGCGCAAGAACAGATACAGGTTTTGGCGGTTAGCCGCGAGCGCGAACGTGACGCGCAATGTGCCGTCGGTGGTTTCACCGCCTTCGAGCGTGCGGTATTGCGCCATGTCGAGTGGCCAATCGTCATCGAAGCCGTCGAGCGTGATCGGCGTTGAGACAGGATGGGCGTAGACGTCACTGACTGGATCGGGATCGACATTGAGCGTACTGCGATAGCGATACAGCAGCTGCTGGCGTTCTTGCAAAATGCTGGCGATCGCGTTGGCGCTGTCTTCTAGGCTCGACTGCTGACCTTCGCGCAGTGCTTTTTCAAGCTCGGTCACGTATTCCCAGCCCGCCCAGGGCAGGAACAGCGTGAGCAAACTCACGAGCAGCAGTTGACGGCGAAGACTCATAAGGCGTTAGTGTACGCGTCTCGGCAGCTGGTTGAAAAACCAGTGGGTTCGTCGCCTATGTGCCCGGACGAAAAAATCGCGGTGACGATTAAACCGCGTCGCCCTTCCAGCGGTAGCCCATGCCGTAGACGGTTTCAATGGAATCGAAATCGGTGTCGACGGCCAAGAATTTTTTTCGCAGACGCTTGATGTGTGACGTGATGGTGTTGTCGTCCAATACAACGTTGGCGGCATCCATCAGCTGCTGACGGTTTTTCACGTGGCCAGGAAAGCGAGCCATGGCGTGCACGAGCCAAAACTCAGTAACCGTGAGTGGTATGACTTCACCGCGCCAGCTCACCACCATGCGATCGACGTTAATGCCCAGCGCGCCGCGCTCAATGTTGCTTTCCTCTTTGTCATCATTGAGCAGTGCATCGGTTCGACGAAACAGCGCCACGACCCGCGCGACAAGATGATTGAGCGACAGGTCTTTTGTGAGGTAATCGTCCGCGCCAAGGCGAAGCCCCGAAATGGCGTCTAGCTCGCTGTCGCGTGCGGTGAGAAAGATGATCGGCAGCGAGTCGCTTCGCGCACGCAATTCGCGACACAGTTCAAAGCCGCCTTCGACTTCCGTTCCGAGGTTGATGTCGATAATGACCAGGTCGGGCAGCTTGTGGGTAAAGGCCGCCAGCGCTTGGCTGCGATTACTAAACCCTGATACACGGTAACCGTGGCGCGTAAAGGCATCGACATAGTTTTCACGAATGTCGGGTTGATCTTCCACGATGGCGATATGTTTTTGCATGGTTTAAGTGTCCCACAGGTCGGATCATTTTTCGTCACTATTGTGACGATTTTGATCACGGTGCAAACAACAAATTCGCGTATTCCGCTGGTGAACTGACAGTCGTCTTCACTTACGTGCCACACTGGAGTTGACTTATGTCTCAAGCGTCCCCGACCCTGACTGCCGTTCCATCTGATCGTTTTCGACCGACCAGGCGCCGTTGGGTACCAAAAGGCGTGCTGCTGCTGGCGTGTCTGTTGGTGGTGGGCCTTTTCACTGCGCCGTAATCGAACCGGCGCACGTTGGGGCGCCATGAGCGTGGGGCGTGACGCCATCATGAGTGGTGTTTGCGTTGAGGTGCGTCGGGGCGATCGGCCACAGGTGAGGCGCTATTTCAGCGGTGGTTGCTGGCGCCAGTGCCAATGCATCAGAGCGCCGCGAGCGGCCATGAACAATGTGAAGGCGATCCAAAGGCCGTGATTACCCAATCCACGCAGCCACCACGCGGTGGGAATAAACACCAACAAAAGGCTGGCGAGCATCACGTTGCGCATATCTTTACTGCGCAGAACGCCGACGAACACACCGTCGTATAAGTAACTCCATACCGAGACGAGCGGCAGAACCACAAGATAGGGCAAAAACGTGTAGGCCATGCTGCGCACGGCATCGATGTCGGTCATTATCTGTACGAGTGGTTTGCCGGTCAGTGCAAACACGGCGGTGATGCCGATCGCCACCAATACAGACCATTGACGACTGAGATTGACGGCTTTAAACAAGGCGGCGCGTTGGCCAGCACCAAAGGCTTTTCCCACCAGGGCCTCGGCCGCATTGGCAAAGCCGTCCAAGGCGTACGACGCGAGAATTTGAAAGTTCAACAAGACCGCATTGGCCGCCAAAATTACTGCACCTTGTCGTGCGCCCATCGCCGTGATGAGCACGAACACCGCCTGCAGCGCGAGTGTGCGAATCAGTAAATCGGCGTTGACTCTCATCAGCGATGTGAAACGCGAAAGTATGAGTACGCCTTCGGCTAATTCACCACGCTGGCTAATCGGTAATGTTCGCCACGCGAGCCAGAGTCCCAGACCGCAGCCGGAGTATTCGGCGATTACGCTCGCCAACGCGACGCCGTTGGCGCGCAGGTCATAGTGCAGTACAAACAGCAGATCCAGCGCGATGTTAATCAGGTTGATGGTAAACATGAGGATGAACGGCGTGCGGCCATCCTGTCGCCCGATAAACCAGCCAATGAGCACAATGTTCATTAGTGACGCCGGCGCCGCCCAGATGCGCACTGCGTAGTAGTCGCTGGCGATGAGCGCAATACCCAGCTCGGGATTGATGAGCGCGAGGGAAAACCAACGAATCGGCGCTTGCAGAATGAGCAGCCCGGCGGCAATGACGAGCGCCAGCGTTAAGCCACGCAGTAACACGCGACGCAATTCGGCTTCATCCTGTGCGCCGAGCGCTTGGGCCGCCAACCCGGTCGTGCCCATTCGCAGGAAATTCATGCCAAGGAATAGCACACTGAAGATCGTGGCCCCGACCGCCACGGCCCCCAAATAATCAGGGCTCGGCAAATGACCAACAACGAAGGTATCGACAAGTCCGAGCAGTGGCACGGTAATGTTGGAGAGCACTAACGGGAGTGCGATACGCCACACGGCGCGATGGGTGAAATCGGTGGTCATTGACGGTCGGTTCGTCTCGCGCGGGCAAAGTAAACAGCCATGCCAGGCAGGCCGTGCGGTGTGCACAGATACTGCCCATCACAGGTGTTCAACGCAATGCGCTGTGCCGTTCAACAGGGAGCGGAGGTTAACGCGATTAGCCGTCGAGCAGCCCAGGAACAAGCTGTTCCCGCGCGCCGATTAGCACACCCAAAAAGCCGTCAACGGCAGTCGGCGCACTCCAGCACTTTGCGCAGACGCGAGTAGTTAAAGCCATGAACGACACGATCGCCAACGGTGACGACCGGTACACCTCGCCCCCCAAGACGTTGAAAGTCGCGATTAGCCTGCGCGTTTTGTTCGATGTCCAAGTCCTGATAGGGGATGTTGTGTCGATCGAGTATGCGACGCATTTTTTTGCAGTATCCACACCAGCTCGTGCTGTACATCGTGACGGCGCCGGCTTCGCTTGCGTTGTAGGCGATCGGCTCGCCCAACGTGTCCCGCAATGTGCTGAAGTTAAGCACCACAAAAAACGCGCCGGCGATCACCAGCCAGTGCCACAGTGGTGCGCCGGTTTTCTTGGGCGGAGTGGATGCGTCGCGATCTTCCGCGGTGGGGGGTGGTGTGGGGGTTGGGTCCATTTATTTTCCGAAACACATTGTTTTACAAAGGTATATCTCGATTATCCCTTAAGACCGGTGAGGGGCGCGAGATGTTTCACGAGGTGTGGCAATATCGCCTCACACGATTTCTCGTCCGACGTGTTCTTATTCAGCAACGGTCCGTGAGTGACCGCCCTTTTTCACATAATGGAGATAACAAGATGCGTATTAAACCAACTGGCGTGACCGCACTGGCTGCTGCGCTTGTGTTGAGCATCGGTGGCTGTACCACCATCAACCCGTACACTGGCGATGAGCAAACCGCCAAAGCCACGAAGGGGTCGCTGATCGGCGCGGGCATTGGCGCGCTGGCCGGCATTATTTCCGGTGACGATTCACGGGATCGTCGCAAGCGCGCATTAATCGGTGCGGGTATTGGCGCCTTGGCTGGGGGGTCGATCGGTTACTACATGGATCGTCAGGAAGCGATTTTGCGCCAGGAATTGGCGGATACGGGGATTGTGTTCGAGCGCCAAGGCGACAACATCGTGATGGCTATGCCGGGCAATGTCACGTTCGACGTAAACAAGGCCGACATTCAGCCACAGTTTGTGCCGGTGCTCGATCGCCTGTCACAGGTGTTTAATGAGAACAACCAGACGTTTATCGAGGTGGTTGGTCACACCGACAGCACTGGATCCGATTCGATCAACCAGGCGCTGTCTGAGCGCCGCGCCCAAAGCGTGGTGTCGTACTTCAAAGGCCGCAGCGTCGTGGGTGAGCGTCTTGCTGGATTCGGCCAAAGTTCGGCCTATCCGATCGCGGATAACGCCACCGAAGTCGGGCGCCAGCTCAACCGACGCGTCGAGATCACGCTCGTGCCCATCACTTAAAAACGTCCTTGCGGTATCGCGCCCCTCTCGTCCGCCGGTTCGATGTTGGATCGGCGGACGACTTGGGTCCGCATAATCACCCTGTGATTATTAGAAACGTCGCTGATCAGCGGCGATCATCGGGCAAAAAAGGCAAAAAACCGCATTGAGTCCATGCGATAACAAACGTTGACAGAGGGGTGCTGAACTCCGAATCGGCCGCATTGTCTGAATAGCTGTCTTAGTTGAGAGATGCTTAATGCTTGATTTTGTTACACGTTTTCTAGTTGTGTCGGCGGCCGCCGTTGTCGCCGCTGTGCCGTCGGTGCACGCGGACTTTCAGGCCCACAGCGCCTATTACGATGTGCGCATCAACGTGTTGAAAGGCGCCATGACGACCGAATTGCGCAAGGACGAAGCGGGCTATCGAGGCACCTCTCGTATTAAGCCTCGCGGGCTGGCCCGTTTTGCAACGCGCGGCGAAATTGTCAATCAATCGATTTTTCAGCTGTCTGACCAGGGCGTGCAGCCGCTGGCGTTTACTGGCAGCGATATGATTTCAAAGCGCAAAAAGCAAGCGTCGCTCAATTTCGATTGGGACGCGTTGCGCGTTACCGGACAAGCGGCCCAGAAGAAAAGCGGTAAGCGTATCGAAACGGTGATCGATACCGAAGCGGAAACCGATATGCACGACGCGATATCGCTGCAATATGCCCTCATGCACGATCTGCACAATGACGCACTCAAGGCCCACTACACACTACTCGACGGCAGCGACATCAAGCGCATTAACATAACGCGCCTTGAACCCGCCGCGCTGCGTGTGCCGTATGGTGAGTTTGATGTGGTGCCGGTGCAGCACCAGGTCGAAGGCTCTTCGCGAATCACCACCTTCTGGCTTGCTGAAGAGCTGGGTTATTTGCCGATCAAAATTGAACAGACGCGCAAAGGGAAGCGACTGATGCGCGCAGAACTGGGCAACTACGAATTGATCAATACGGATAAGTAGGCAGGCGGCGAGCATGCTCGGGCGGCCTGCAGAGGCAGGAGTCGGAGCCTTCCATGGCCCGCAATGTCGATACGGTTACCGTTTTTTGGTTCGTCCCTGCACCGCCTTAAAGCGGGGATTCGACTTGCAGATCACATAGAGCCGACCACGGCGCTTGACCACTTGGCAGTCCGGATGGCGTTTTTTGGCGCTTTTAAGCGAACTCATGACTTTCATTCTGTGTCTTCCTTTTTCTTTCGCTTAAAGCGCTTGTTGAACTTGGCGATGCGCCCGTCGAGCTGCGCCACGCGCTGCTTACCGGTATAGAACGGATGCGATGCGCTGGAGACCTCGACCGTCACATACGGGTAGGTTTTGCCTTCATGCTCGGCGGTACGCTCGGTTTTCACCGTTGAGCCGATGACGTAATACAGATCCGCTGTCGTGTCGTGAAACAGCACGTCGCGGTACTCAGGGTGGATGTCGGGTCTCATGCGAGGCGCTCCGGGCCAAAAAATGGAGTGCGATGGTAGTATATTCGTTTTCGGGCGTCCAGCACGGATTGCGGCTTTTCGCGGATTTTCTCGACGTTGGGCAAAACGATCCAGGCGACCCGCTACGTCGAAAATCGGAGATCTCAATAATCTCCATTTATTCAGGTACTTAGTCCCTCTGCACCCAGGCAGCGATATCCCGCAGCGTCGGATGATCAAACAGATCGCTCACATCGAGCTTGCCAGGGAACTGTTCTTCGATAGCCAATGCGATTTCCGAGAGCGTGAGAGAACTGACGCCGACCTCAAATAAGTTGTCGTCGGGGCCGATCGGACTCTCCGCAAACTCTTGAGCGATGGCCACTACCTTCGCACAGACGTCAACGGCGGGGGCATCCGCGTCGTGATCCTCTGTGGCTGCATCTGGCCCCTCTTTGTCGGTCGGGAGAACGCGCACGCCCGGGGCAGTGAGCACGTCATCGAATTCGCCGCGCATAAACGCATTGGCAAGATGAAGGCGTTGAATTTTGCCTGAGGTGGTTTTGGGGATGCGCGACACCGGCACCACGTAGTCTGCCTCAAGCCCTAGGCGCGCGCTGATATTCGCGCGGATAGCGTTGGCACGTTCACCAAAATCAGCGACCTCTTGGCGATACAGCACAAACACGGCGACGCGCTCTCGTTCTTCGCCGGCCGGTCGTACGGCAGCGACTGCCACCTTGCCCAGTTCAGCACCGGGCACGTCGCTGAGCGTGGCCTCGACATCGTGCGCATAATAATTTTGCCCGGCGCTGATTAATACATCTTTAATCCTGCCCACAATGACCAGGCTCTTGCCCTCAGATCCGTCCACCCAAGCGCCGGAATCGCCTGTTCTAAGCCACCCGTCTTCTGTGAACAGACTGGCAGTGGTCGCGGCGTCCCCGTAGATCGCGTGCGTCACACTGTTTCCGCGAAGTTGAATATGACCGACCGTCTCGTGGGGCACGGGCTTGTCGTGGTCATCAGTAATGCGCAGTGCGACGTCGGGAATCGGGGTGCCCACGTGCACCAGCGCCAGTGCGTGATCGTGGTCCGAAGCGACCTTCTTGAGCGGGTTGCCGATGCCAAGCATCGAGCGATCCACGCAGGTGCTCTCAAAGTGAGTCTCGGCGGGCGAAAAGCTAACCCCGACGGTCGCTTCGGCTAGACCGTATACCGGCCGCAGGCTAGTGGCCTTTAAATTGAGTGGCGCAAGCGTTGTAAGAAAGGTGTCGCACAGCGATTTTGAAATAGGCTCTGCGCCGTTCAGTATCTGGCGCACCGCGCTCAGATCGAGATCATCAAGACCGCGCCGTGCAATACTCTTTAGCAAATGTTCGTAGCCGAAGTTCGGCGAGCATAAAAGGGTGCTGCGCCGTTCAGCAGCGAGCGACAGCCACAGTTTGGGCCGCCGGACAAACGCACTGGTATCGAGTATGGCGTGCGTCATCCCGGCGGCCAACACAGCAAGATGAAACCCAATTAGGCCCATATCATGGGTGAGCGGCATCCAGCTGAGCGCGCGATCATCGGCGGTCCATTCGCCAGCTTTGATAATCGCGTCAATGTTTGTCATGACGTTTTTATGCGTCAGACAAACGCCCTTGGGGTCGCCCGTTGAGCCTGAACTGTACTGAATAAACGCCACGTCGTCGGGCTGAGCGGCGACGAGTTGGCCGACGGCGTCGGGTTGACTATCGTCGGGCGTGAACACTGGCACGGTGTCCAGAGTGTGTTGGGCATGCCGATTAGTCGCGGCAAACTCGGTGAGGCGTGCGTGCTGATCGAGTGAGGTGAACAGCGTGGCATTGTTAAGCTGTCCCATAATGCGTAAGAGCTTGGAGCGGTGCTCGTCGCTGATGCCCACCGCGACCGGTACGGGCACGATGCCGCCGAGCACCGCCGCCCAGAACGCCACAATAAACGCTTCGTTCGACTGGGTGTAGATGATCAGTTCGTTACCTGTCTGCAGGCCGCGCTGTTGGAGCGTGGCGAGCAGTGCGCTGGCGCGCGCTTTGAGCTCGACTGGCGTCATCGTCGAGGTCTCGTCCTGTGTGCGAATGCATTCGATCTGAAGCGGGCGGGCCATCGATGCGTCGAGCATCTTGGCCAGTGTGGCGTAGCGCGGCACGTCAGGCTGCCCGCTGCTCGATGGTCAGATAAATCGGTTCGGCCGACCGCAGATTGATACCGAGTTCCAGATCTGGCTGGACGTTGGTGGCAACCGAGAATTTGGGCAACAGCGTGGCCAGCATGAGCTTCATTTCCAAGAACGAAAAATACTCGCCCAGACAGCGTCGGGGTCCCAGCGAGAACGGTAAGGATAAACCATCGGCGATACGTGTGCCTGGTGCAAAACGCGTTGGGTCAAACCGCTCGGGATCGGGCCAGTGGTGGGCGGTGGTGTGCAGGATGAGCGGTGAAATATAAACATCGTCACCGTCGCGAATGGTCAGATCATCGAGCTCGAAATCCGCCACCGCGCGCCGAGTAAACAACCAAACCGGCGGGTACAAACGCAGCGTCTCGTCCAGAACCTGCTGGCAATAGGTTAGATTGGATAGCGTGTCTGCGTCGAGTGATGGGCTGTCAATCTCGGCGAATTCACGGAGCATTGTCTGCTCCACTTCCGGGTGCGTGGCCAGTAAATACCACGCCCAATTCAGCGTGCCCGCCGAGGTCTCATAGCCTGCAACGGTCAATGTAATGATTTCATCGAGCAGTTCAGCGTCGCTGAAGCCTTGACCATCGCGATCGGTCTGTCCCATCAATACCGAAAGAAAATCGAAATGGTCGGCATCGGACTGTTGGCGGCGATGCTCAATGATAGAGAGGATTAGCGACCGAAGATCACGAACTTGCAGAACCACCCGCAAGTCGCGCGTAGCGTCTTCGCTTAAAAATGCAAACGGATTTTGACCTTCGGTGGCAATCGCGCGGTCGTAGTCGGGACCAAATATGGCGCGTAAAATCAGTTCAAGACCCGCGTCGTTCATTTCGCGCGTAATGTTCACACGCCCATTGTCGTGTTCGATTTTTTCTGCCCAGCGGCGCGCTCGCTCGTCGCAGCATGCGCGCATCATATCGATCAGTAGGTGCAGTTTTTTTCGCGAAAACGCCGGCTGAATCATGCGGCGCGAGCGCCTCCAAGTTGTGCCGTCGCTGACAATCAGGCCATTACCTAGCAGCATTTTGACGCGCTCGAAACCAGGCCCTTTGTAGAACTTGCCGTGATGCTTGACCAATAGGCGGTGCAAAAAATCGGGATGATTGATAAACCAGCCGCGGCGCCCATTGGGGCGCGTCAGCGCGACAACGTCGCCATACTCCCGTTGCAACGCGCGAAGCTGATCGAGGCTTTGCGGATCGATGCCAATCGACACCGGCTCGGACGGTCCGAGCGCTTGGAAATGAGTGGGAGAGTTCATGTATTAAGGCACAGTCCGGGCCGCGTTTCGCCGTATTTAAGTTTACAATGACCGGGTCTCAACCGATAGTGCAGCCGATAGCGAGTTTTAATGACTAAACCCGATTCATCCATCGATGCCCGTCGTGGCAAAGCGTCACGACGACGCATGACGCTGGGGCGTCGCGTCGCTTATGCGGTTGGCTTGCCGTTGCTGAGACTCACGTTACGGCTCTTATGGATGAGCTATCGGGTGAAGCCGATTGATCTTCCTGCCAGCGTCAACACCATGATCGACAACAACACGTTGTTCGCTCCGTGTTATTGGCATCAAAACCACATTCTGTGTACGAGCACCATCAAGCAGTGGATCAGGCGAGGATTTCGCGCAGCGTTTCTGATTTCGGGTTCGGTTGATGGCGAGGTGCCGGCACGAATCGCCGCGGCGTGGGGGGCCGAGGTGATTCGCGGGTCGTCAAACACATCCGGCGCGCTGGTTCTGCGCGACATGCACGCGGCGATGCGTGAGGGCGTTTCGATCGTAACAACCGCCGATGGACCACTCGGCCCGCAGCACCATTTCAAAGAGGGAGCGGTGCTGATGGCCCGCATTGGTGGCGCACCGCTGGTGGCGCTGGGGTGTGCCGCGGATCGTGCCTGGGTGCTCGAAAGGCGCTGGGACCAGTTTATTATCCCCAAACCCTTCGCTCGAGTAGCGATTTGCGTATCCGAACCCATCGATGTGCCCAAATCGGTGCCGGCCGATCAGCTCGAAACCTATCGGGCTCGGATGGAGCAGGCGGTGAATGAGCAAACGGCCCGCGCCCGGGCGGCGTTGGCCCTCACGGCCTCCGACACCACGCCCGGCGATTGACCGGTTACCGTTCGGCTATTTTCCGAGGCGTGTAATGGTTTGGTGGTCGCTGCGACTACACAGACTAATACCGGTGCTGAGCCCGAGGTAACCGCGTGGCGGTTGAACAGCAATTCCAACAGATTTTGGCAGAACATGCGTCGATGATTCAGCGTATTGCGCAAACGCATGAGCGTCGGCCGGCACTTATCCAAGAGCTGGTTCAAGAGGCGGCGTTTGCCTTGTGGCGCGCATTGCCCAGTTTTCGCGGCGACAGTTCGATGCGCACCTTTGTTGGACGCATTACACATAATGTCTGCATCAGCCATGTTCGTAAGGAGTCCAAAGGACAGCTTGACGAGCTGCCCGCGGAGTTAGTGGACCCCGGCCCCATGCCCGACGACGTGGCGGATCGCGACGGGCAACGAGCATGGCTGTTAGCGGCTGTGCGCGAGCTTCCCTTGAGTCTGCGGCCGGTTGTGACGCTTCATCTAGAAGGGTTTAGCAATAAAGAGATAGCGACCGCACTGGCGTTGACGCCCAATAATGTCGGCGTGCGCCTGAATCGCGGTCGCACAATGTTGAAAGCGCGTATCGAGGAAATCCGATGAACGATTCTCAGGACGACTTCAATCTCCGCAACATCTGGCAGCAAAGCCCGAGTGTGGATGTCGATGAGCTGATCCGCGGAGTGAAGCAGGCGCGCAGTAAGATGCGTCGTTTCTTTTACTTTGAGTTGGGTAGCTCGATATTGGGGTTGGCATTGATTGCCTGGTTTTGGAGTCTGGATGGGTTAGGAGATCAGCGCGGATTGATTGCGTTATTGGTGGTGGCCGCGATTGCCCTGCAGTTTTGGACATGGACTTGGCGCCGCGGGTTGTGGGACGCCATGGCCGGTTCGCCGCCGGAATTACTCGACTTGCAAAAGCGCCATTTGTTATTGGACATCAAGATTGCACGTTCTTGTTCATGGGGCGTGGTGATCGGTGTGCTTGTCGGTTTTGGCATGGGCCTGTTTGTTGAAGGAGAGCGCCTCGATATCGACGAGGGATTGCGTATGGCGCTTCTCGCCTTCGCCGTCATTTTTTTGCTGGCGCTTTTTTTGTGGGGCGTGCGTAAGGAAATGGTCGCTCGCACACGGCTCAAGGCACTCGAGAAGCGAATTCAGGCGTTAGAGGAAAGCGACATGTTGTAATGTTTTGGTGGCGGTGACGACTAGCGGGATACACTCACTTGCAAAGACGTTGCTATGAACCATCGAACACTGCACTTACTGTATCTCACGGTTATTCTGCTTCTACCGCTCTACTCCAATTCAACTTCCGGCCAAACGATCTCCACCGAACCGGAATGGCGAGCTTGCCACATTAAGGACATTGAATCGCGGGCGCGCTGCACCACGGTGGCGGTGCCCGAAGATTGGCAAGACCCCTCCGGCAAGCACATCAGTCTGCATGTGGCGGTTGTTCCGCCCAGTGGTGGCCAGGCGGTAAAAGAGCCGCTTTACCTGCTCGCCGGTGGTCCCGGTCAAGCGGCGACGTCACTGGGTCGCTATGTGGCTGTCGGTCTTGAGCGCGCGCGACGTGGGCGCGAAGTTGTGCTGGTCGATCAGCGCGGTACCGGCGGCAGTACGCCTTTTGGTTGTCGCTTCGAGACCGGGATGGACGTCACCATCAAGGGCGACCAGTTTGCGCGAGACTGTCTAGCGGGCACCGATAACCAGTCTGAGCATTATCATTCTGATGCGTTCATGCAGGACCTCAACGCGGTACGCGAACGGCTCGGACATACTCGCATCAATCTAGTCGGTGGCTCCTACGGTACGCGTGCGGCGCTGTTGTATTTACGAAAATACCCAAGTCAGGTGAACGCGCTGGTATTGGACGCCGTTGCCGCGCCGGAAACCGCCTTTTTCGAGCGCTTTTTGGTTAATGCATCGCGCGCCATTGATAATCTGATGGTCGATTGTGCGGCGGATGAAGACTGTGCGCGTGCTTTTCCAGATCTGGCCGACAAGTTAGCCCAAACGCTTGCATCGCTCGAGCGCGAATCGGTGATCTTAGAGCGGCCCAACGAGTTAGAGGTGACGCCGGATGTGTTTTTGAACGCGATGCGTAACGCGCTTTACACACCGCTCAATACGGCGCAACTTCCGTTGGTTATCGACGCGGCTGCCAATGGCGACTTTGGCCCGTGGCGTGCGATCGCCGGCAGTATGAATGGTGCGTTTACAGAGATGTCCGTCGGCACCCTGTTGTCCGTGCTCTGTGGCGAGGAGATCGCGTCGACGTCTGCAGAGGCCATTGCGGCTCTGAGCGGAGACGGCGTGTTCAGCAACGTGTCGATGGCCTTCTGGTTCGACGCATGCCGCGTGTGGCCGCATCGAGTAGCGGACACAGCTTATCGGGATCCGGTGGTGTCCGACGTGCCGGCACTGATTTTGTCCGGTGAGTTAGACCCGGTCACACCGCCGGCGTTTGGTGAGGTTGCCGCGTCGCGATTGCCTAACTCTCGTCACCTAGTTGCGCCTCATGGCGGGCACACAATTGGTTCATACGGCTGCATTCCAACCTTGGTTGCGGATTTTCTCGACTCGTTGGATGTGAACGCCATCGACGAAGAGTGCCTCATGCGTTTCGCTCGCGACCCCTACACGCTCAGTGCGTACGGTCCTCATCCTTAGCCGTTCTCGCTGACGCCCAAAGATCCGTAGACGGTGTCGGCATCGTTAGCGAAGTCTTGGCACACAGAACCGCTTTTACCAGCACACCCTACTCAGAACGCACAGTCGCGTTTTTTGGAGAACACAATGATTGAATTAAAACAGTTGCAAAAGTCTTTTGGCGATGTGCGCGCTGTCGATGGATTGAACCTGACAGCCCAAGACGGTCGCATCACCACCCTGTTGGGCGCCAATGGCTCAGGCAAGTCAACGACGCTTCGCATGTTGGCGGGCATCGTGGTGCCGGACGCCGGGACCGCCACGATTGATGCGATAAATGTCGCGATAAAACCGCTTGAGGCTCGGCGCCGTCTTGGGCTGTTTGGCGACAAGTTCGGTTTGTATCCGCGTCTTACCGCCTACGAACATCTTGAGTACGTAGCAGGTTTTCATGGTTTGCGCGGAGCGGCCAGAAAAGACGCCATTCTCTCGGTGAGTGAGCTACTTGATATGAACAACATTTTGCATCGTCGTACTGAGGGCTTTTCTCAGGGGCAACGAATGAAAGTGGCGCTGGCTCGAACGCTGGTGCATCAACCCCAAAATATTGTGCTCGATGAACCGACGCGCGGTCTCGACATTATGAGTATTCGGCTGCTTCGCTCGGTGCTCAAGTCCTTGCGAGACGCGGGCCGCTGTATTTTGTTATCGAGTCACGTTATGGCGGATGTGGAAGAGCTGTCGAATCACATCGTGTTTTTGGCGGCGGGTAACGTTGTGCACGCCGGCACGGCCGAAGAGCTGATCGCCGCGGGCAACGCCGACTCTTTAGAGGAAGCCTTTATCACAATGACTCAGCGCCGCGTGGCCTAGGAGAAGAGCATGAATGCGTTTTTGAATGTCGTAAGCAAAGAGTGGCGCGATGCCTCGCGGGATCGTCGCAGCGTTATGGCGTCATTGTTGTTCGCTGCGTTTGGCCCTTTGATGATCTACCTACTGCTGGGTTCGCTGGCGGATGAGATGGACGAGTCGGGTGACTTGCAGGTGGCAATCATCGGCGCAGAACAGGCACCCGCGCTGCTGACACGACTGACCGAGCAGGGTGTCGTGTTTGAACAGTTTGCGTCGCGCGCTGAGGCGGCTGACAGTTCGGCGGAGGTGCTAGTTAAAATTCCCGACGACTACCGCGATCGCTATTTGAGCAACACGCCGATCGATATCGCGGTAACCGCCGATTTTAAAGACGGCAAGGCCGAGGCGGGTGCGCGACGTGTGACCACGCTGATCAATGGGTTTGGTCAGACGGTGGCGTACTCCCGCATGGTCGCCGCGGGTGTGCTGCCCGGATCACTAAATGTCGTGCGTGCGCAGTCCTACGATTCGTCACTGGCCGGTGGGCGGGCAGCGGCGATCAGCGATACGCTGATTTACATGCTGCTGTTAAGTGGTTTTATAAGCGGTGCATTCATGGCCGCGGATTCCGTCGCGGGGGAGCGGGAGCGTCATTCTCTGGAATCGTTGCTCGCTCAACCGGTGAGTCCGCTGTCGATCGTGGGCGGCAAGTGGCTCACTGCGGGCGGGATCAGTGTTTTTGTGTCGATTGCGACGGCGGTCATCAGCGGCGTGTTGTTGGCCAAAGCGCCGCTCGATGTTCTGGGTCTGCGGCTGTTTATCGATCCAGCGAGCATTGCGCTGGGCGCGTTGATTTTGGTACCGCTGGCACTGCTTGCAGTCGCGATTCAGATGTTTGTCGCCGCCCGAGCTCGGACTTATCGCGAAGCCGGTACCTATGCGCAATTTACGATGTTCATTCCCATTGCTGTTGCCGGGTCGGTCATGATCGGTAGTGTCGATTACGGCGCAGTCGGTGAGTGGTTGCCCCTCACCAGTCAGACCATCGCGTTGAAGGATGTGTTGCTTGAAGGCGGTTCGTCCGCTCGAGCCCTCTTGGGCGGATCGCTCACCACGCTCCTCGCGGCATGGGCGCTGGTGTGGCTAACCTCAAAACGTCTCAGCGATGAGCGCGCACTGTAACGTTTTGTGGGAAGGCTTGCGTAGGGTAGCGCAAGCCGACATTATCGCGTTGTCGAAACGATGAAACAGTCACCATGAAAAAACCCGCCGGTCTTCTCAAACAGCTTGGTGTGCTTGCGCTGCTTGTTGTGCTCTATCTCGGCAGCGAGTATCTAGGGCTGGGTAACGACTCATCGACCGGTGGAACGCCCCCTGTGGGTGGTCAACCTGCGGACGATACTGATCTGATTATCGAGAGTTTTAAGGCGGGTCAATCGGATGTGTGGGTCGAAGCCAGCGGCGAAGTGGCGCGAGTGTTACCGGATGACAATGACGGTTCGCGTCATCAGCGTTTCTTGGTGGAACTGCGCACGGGGCATACGGTGCTCATCGCACACAATATTGATCTGGCGCCAAAAGTGCCGCTTGCCAAAGGCGATTGGGTGGCGTTTCGCGGGGAATACGAGTGGAACGATCGCGGCGGTGTGGTGCACTGGACGCACCACGATCCGCGCGGTCGGAAAAGAGGCGGTTGGATCAGCCATCGACAAAAGACCTATGAATAGTGTTTGTGCAAAATCAAAAAGCCCAGGTTGAACCTGGGCTTTTTCATTTGTGACGAGCGCGTTTGTGCCGCGCTTGTATCAAGCACTGGGTTTATACAGTGCGTAACCAGCGCTCAGTCTTTAAGCACGAAAGTGATTTTCATGTTGACCCGGTATTCAGTGACTTCGCCGTCGTTAACGACGACCTTTTGACTGTCGACCCAGGCGCCGGAGATGTTATCGAGCGTTTTGGCGGCGCGTTTGATGCCTTGTCGAACCGCGTCTTCAAAGCTCTTAGTGCTGGAAGCGGTAATTTCCGTAACGCGTGCAATGGTCATGATGTCACTCCTTGGTGATGAATTAATCGGTTTACTCGTCGCAACCGGCGAGCGGATCATACTAGGAGTAGGGTAAGGGACACGTCAAATGATCAGCAGACGCTCGAAGAGCGTGGTTAATTTGAACGTCGAGCTTGCGCCCTTTGACGATAGGTCGAAAGGCGCTGTGTAAACAATCATAAAAAAAGCCCGCGGCGAGGTCGCAGCGGGCTTTGTGATGGGGTTAGCGCGAGTTTCAGATCATGCTGGCTTTGAGCAGCTTGAGGCCGCGGCTCTCAATTTGGCGAATCCGCTCGGCGGAGACGCCATATTCGTTGGCAAGCGCGGTGAGTGTCTCTTTTTTCTCGGTGAGCCATCGGCGCTCAAGAATGTCACGCGTTCGCTCATCGAGTTCACTCAATGCCCGACCGAGCTCGGCGGACTGGTGCGATTGCTCGTCCGCTTCTTCGATCGCCACTTGTGGATCTGCGTCGGGTGCTGGCAGGTAGGTCTCAGGGCCGTAGCCATCGGACTCGCCAGCAGCCGGTACCGCATTGAACGACATGTCGGCGTTGGCCATACGGCGTTCCATTTCGATCACGTCCTTGACGTCAACGCCCAGGTCGTTAGCAATCGCTTTGGTGTCTTCGACCGACAGCCAAGAGAGGTTTTTCTTCTTTTTACGAAGATTAAAGAACAGTTTGCGTTGTGCTTTGGTTGTGGCCACTTTGACCACTCGCCAGTTGCGCAGCACAAATTCATGAATTTCGGAGCGAATCCAATGTACGGCAAATGACACCAAGCGGACGCCGACGTTTGGATCAAAGCGCTTGACGGCCTTCATCAACCCCACGTTACCTTCCTGAACAATGTCCGCCAGATTGAGACCATAGCCTGAGTAGCCTCGAGCAATGTGTACGACAAATCGCAAATGGCTGAACACCAGCTCGCGCGCCGCGTCGAGGTCGTCATTCTCGCGGTAGCGGGTAGCCAGCTCAATCTCGGTCTCTTTTTCCAGAATGGGGATCTGGGTGACGGTCTGAAGGTAGGCGTCGAGACTGCCTACGGGACCCGCAAGTACCTGATTGTTAGACTGTAATACGACAGCGTTGGTCATTTTCGTCTCCATTGGGCGCCTATTTTAGCACTCCAGCCTATAGAGTGCTAAACGCGATCTGGGTTCCCATTCGTCCTAGATTAAAATCCTATTCTAATCAGAGGCTTGTAAATTCAGGGTGAAACAGGCCCAGTCGATTTAGGCGTTCTCACGAAGTGGGGGCGGGATTGTGAATTTCAACCCGGCCGTCTCCACGGCGCGCCGGTTGGCCGGCTAAGCGATTGATATGATGAGAAAAGAACTGATGCGGCCGCTCACCCCGCGTTCTCAACGGCGAGTTTCAGCGGATGTGAAGCCGCATCGCTAACCCGGTTCGATGCGTCGGATTTGCCGCGAGGCGGCGATGAAGGCGCCCACAATTCCCAGTAGTGCGGCTGCGCCGAGCAACCAAGCCCACTGGCCATTTTCGAGACCACGCAGCGTGTAGTCGCTGCCGTATAAACCCGCCACCCGTTGAACCGGCCCGGACATGACCGTGACGGTGAGGGTGATCAGCGCCAGCGCCACGCCACCCCCAAACAGGCCGAACCACAAGCCGGTGTAAACAAACGGCCGGCGAATGAAACTGTTGGTGCCGCCCACCAACTTGGTGATCTCGATCTCATCGCGTCGTTGCTGCACTTCCATGCGGATGGTGTTGCCGACGATAACTAAGACAGCAAGAGCAAGCAGTGAAGCGGCGACAAATACCGCGCGCTTAATCACATCGAGAATGCTCTGTAACCGCGCGACCCACTCGGTATCGAGTTGCACAAGATCAACATTGGGCAGCTCGCCGAGCTGCGCGGCGAGCGCAGTCATTTTTTCGGGGTCATCGTCGATTCCGGCCGGTCGCACAATGAGTGAGGCAGGCAAAGGATTGTCGTCAAGTGTTTCAATCGCTCGGCCGAAGCCCGACAACGCTTTGAAATCTTCGATGGCTTCGTCGGCCGAGATGACGACCACGCCATCCACCGCTTCAAACTGCTCAATACGCTGCCGCAGCTCATCGATATCGTTGTCGCTCGTGCCAGGTGTAACATAGACCGACAGATCGATGGCGCTGGCCCACTCACCACTGATCAGTCGGGCATTTTGAACCAGTAAATGCAGACCGGCGGGCAGTGCGATCGCAATGCCGATGACCACCAACGTGAGTAAAGTGGCAAACGGCTGACGTAGGAGTCGTTTTAACGCATTTGTCGCCGCCTCAATGTGGCCGCCAGCCAGCACTCCCATCGACGTGGATTGGCGACTTGATCGCTTGCGCACGGCGCCTTGGCGTGAGGCTGTTGCGCGACGCACGGATTTGGCGTCGGGGCCCTGTCGAGGTCGGCTAGACAATGTAACGGTCTCCGCCGGAGGACGCGCTGTCCGGCTCATTCTCGTTATCGGGCGAGACCAATCTGCCATTGTCGAGTGTCAGCAGACGCGGTCGGAATGACTGAATCAGATGATGATCGTGACTCGCCACCATTACGGTCACGCCAACTTCGCTGAAGCGCTGGAATATCGTCATGATTTCCATTGACAGTTCGGGGTCGAGGTTGCCGGTCGGTTCGTCGGCAATCAGCAGAGCAGGCTTGCGCACGACCGCGCGAGCGATACCTACACGTTGTTGCTCGCCCGTGGAAAGCGCTTCGGGCAGCGATTGTTCCTTGTGCAATAAACCGACCTGATCGAGAGCGGCGCGCACGCGCTTTTCGATTTGATTCTTGGGCACGCCGGCCACGACCAGCGGTAACGCCACGTTCGCAAACACATCACGATCGTAAAGCAATTTGTGATCTTGAAATACGACGCCGACCTGGCGACGGAAAAACGGAATGCGACGAGCGGTGGTCTTGGCGGTGTTAACGCCGTTAATAAAGACTTGGCCGCGCGTGGGGCGCTCGATGAGCGCAATGAGCTTCAATAGCGTGCTTTTCCCTGCACCGGAATGGCCGGTCAGGAACGCCATGTCACCGGCTTCAAGCGCAAAGCTGACGCCGGACAGTGCGTCGTGTCCGCCCGCGTAGCGTTTCGTGACGTTCTCGAATCGAATCACGGCGCGATGCTATTCCGGACCCTTGAGCAACGCATCGACGTACTGCTCGGCGTCGAATGGTCCCAGGTCGGCCGCTTGTTCGCCGATGCCGACATACCGAATCGGTACGCCTAATTTCTTAGCGACGTTAATCAGTATGCCGCCCTTGGCGGTGCCATCCAGTTTGGTGATGGTAATACCGGTTAGCCCAATCGCTTCATTAAACTGAGTCGCTTGCGCCAGCGCGTTCTGCCCGTTGCTCGCATCGATAACGAGCATGACTTCATGTGGCGCGTCTTCATCAATGCGGCCCAACACGCGCTTAATTTTTTTCAGCTCGTCCATGAGGCCATCCTGAGTATGCAAACGGCCGGCGGTGTCGGCAATGAGGACTTCCATTTCCCGCGACTTGGCCGCCTGAAAGGCGTCGAACACCACGGCGGCCGGATCGGCGCCGGTGCTCTGTGCGATCACCGGCACATTATTGCGTTCACCCCAGGTCTGCAGTTGCTCAACGGCCGCCGCGCGAAAGGTATCGCCGGCCGCGAGCATGACGGGCACGCCATTTTCACGAAAGCGCCGCGCCAGTTTGCCAATGGTGGTGGTCTTGCCCGCGCCGTTGACGCCCACCATTAGAATCACAAACGGTCCTTCGGCGCCGCGCAACTTTAGCGGCTGGTTGCACGGCTCGAGAATCTCGAGCATGGCCTTCTTGAGCGCGGCATACAGCGCCTTGCCATTACTCAGTTCGTTGCGCGAAATCTGGCCTTGAATGTCGCTCATGATCTGTTCAGTGGCATCGACGCCCACATCGGCCATCAGCAGTCGAGTTTCGAGTTCCTCAACCAGATCGTCATCGATCTTGCCGCCGCCAAACAAATCGCCGAGGTCGGCCGTCAGCCACGATTCGCCTTTGTTGAGACGTGCGCGCATGCGCGAAAAGAACCCGCTTTTTTTGGCTGCTGCCGAGTTGTCAGGTTGTGGAAGGTCGGAATCGGACATGATGGCCTTCTGTTGTGCCCGCAGAAGCGGAGGGTGAGTGGCGTCATTTTCGCTTGATATCATCGCGTAAGCCGCAAGCGACGGGTGCGCGCAGAGCCCGAGAGCGATATTGGTCGGGTCGCTCAGGCCTGCGCACGCAAGACGAAGCGGTTATGCTAGCGATTATGTGCTCTATTTTCCATGCAATTGCGCGGTTGATCGCGCTGACCAACCGACCGACGTTGCACACGATGTCGAGCGCCGTGGTGCGCCGCGTTGGCGGTGGGGTGAAGCTAATCGATGGGCGCTCGTAAACCCTCAACCGCCAACGAGTTTCGCCTTATCGGTGGTCGGTTTCGACGACGAAAATTGCGTTTTGCGGAGGGTTCCACCGCGCGTCCAACGCCTGGCCGGGTTCGCGAGACGCTGTTTAACTGGCTCGCGCCGCACATCGAGGGGCTACGTGTTCTCGATTTGTTCGCTGGATCCGGTGCGCTGGGTCTAGAAGCGTGGTCGAGAGGGGCAGGACAGGTCACGCTAATTGAGCGGGATGCCCGCCTTGTGCGCAGCATTGAACAAAATATTGCCTTATTGGAGCCGAACACGCGCGATATTGTGGTTCACTGCGCGCTGGCTGAGGCGTATATCCCCACGCAGGAGCAGCCGGTAGACCTCGTGTTTCTCGATCCGCCGTTCGACGCTCACAGTCACGGCAAATTGTGTACACTTCTGGAATTGCATCGCAGCATAACGCCCGGTGGTTGGTGCTATCGCGAGATGAGCGCCGGCCGCGAGCCGGACCCGCTGCCGCAAAATTGGGACGTGGTGCGCGATAAGCGCGCCGGCAATGTGCGCTATCAGCTCATTCGGGTAGCGCCCTAACCGACGTCGGCGCTTTGACGACGACACACAACGAGAGCACGGCATGCGAGCACTGTATCCGGGAACGTTCGACCCCATTACCAACGGCCACCACGATCTGGTGCGGCGCGCCTGCCGCATTTTTGATGAAGTGGTGGTGGCGATTGCATCGAACCCCAAAAAGCGACCGCTATTTACTCTGGAAGAGAGGGTGGAACTGGCGCGCCTGGTGTTGAGCGATATTTCCAACTGCTCGGTCATCGGCTACACGGGGCTTACTGTGCAGTACGCGCGCGACAACGACATCGGCGTGATGGTGCGTGGGCTGCGCGCGGTGTCGGATTTTGAATTTGAATTTCAGATGGCCACCATGACGCGCAAAATAGAGCCCGAAGTGGAAACCGTGTTTCTCACACCGGATGAGCAGTTCACTTATATCTCCTCGACCATGGTCAAGGAAGTGGCCACGTTTGGCGGTGACGTGTCGCCGTTCGTGCATCCACGCGTGCATGATGAACTGAAAAAACGAACGTACTCTGGGAGCTAGCGGTATGTTCGCAAAATGGATGGCATTCATAGGTTCCCGAGCGGCGGGTATCGGCGCGACCGGTGTTGTACGGATGCTGTCGGGTACCGAGCGTGGCGCGGTCTGCGGGCCGATCAACGGCTAGGCATTGGGCTCATGTCACTTAAAATCACCGACGAGTGCATCAACTGCGACGTATGTGAACCGGAGTGTCCCAATGAAGCGATTTACATGGGTCCCGAGATCTATCACATCGATCCGTCTCTGTGCACCGAATGTGTGGGGCATTTTGATGAGCCGCAGTGTCAGCAGGTGTGTCCGGTAGACTGTATCCCGCTCGATGACCTCCATGTTGAGACTCCCGAGCAGTTGATGGCGAAGTATCATCGGTTGACGTCGAATAAAGACTCTTCTGGCTCGTCTTGAGCGCCAGGCTCTTTTGACGCTCAATTTGCTTTGGCCGAATGGACCGACATAGAACGGTTCTGATGGTATGGCAATCCATTCCTCACACTCCGTTTGTTTAAGCGCCTCTGGGTCGTGTCATTCGATGTCCGGTCATGATGTGCCGTAGAGTCGACGATACGCTGAATTCCCTTTCGCATTGGCGTAAGCTCTAGGCGTCATCACATGGGGGAAACACAATGGACGATAACAACAATCCATACCAGGCTCCGTCAGCCAATATTGAAAGGCCCTTATCCGGTGGAGATGTTACGCTCCTCGATCAACCCAGAAAGCTGCCTGCAGGTAGAGGTTGGGGTTGGATCGCAGAGGGTTTTGGTTTTTTTAAGCGCAGTCCGGTTGGATGGATTCTTGGACTTATCCTCGGCGGCTTGGGCATCTTGCTGTTGATGTTTATTCCGCTGATTGGCCCGATTCTCTATATGCTGAGTTTCTATGTGGTGATTGGTGGGATCATGCTTGGATGTCACGCGCAAAGTCAGGGTCAACCGTTTGAAGTGAGGTATCTGCTCGCGGCGTTTAGTAATCCTGTCAAACTGATCTTGCTCGCGGTTGTTGTGCTGATCGCCACCATCGTCATCATGGGGGTGACGCTCGGACCCACCTTTGTGTCGATGATGACTTCGCCATTGGGATCTGAGTCGGAAACGGCGGCCGCCAACGCGCTTTTGGGCGACCCGACCGGTTTTATGCTGAAAACGCTGATCGGCTCGTTGATATCAATACCACTTGCGATGGCGATCTGGTTTGCCCCTGCGTTGATCACCCTTCACGACGTTGGCTTAGTGGATGCCTTGAAGCGCAGCTTTGCGGGTTGCCTGAAAAACATGCTGCCGTTTCTCGTGTTCGGTGTAATTGGCCTCGTGTTGTACTTTCTCGCTATCCTGCCGATCGGCTTGGGTTTGTTGATCTTCTTGCCAACGTTTACCGCAGCGACCTACGTCGCCTATCGCGACATCTTTACTGAATCGGCCTGAGGCTATTTGTCAGGTGCTCAATCTTCACACAATGAGTCGATCGCCGTAACGCCCGCATTCGCGGGCGTTACGGCATCTAGCGTTGACAGCCCGTGCAATAAAAACTCGAGCGTTGGCCGATGACCTTCATTTTGATCGGCCGGGCGCAGCGCGTGCAGGGATTCCCTTCCTGACCGTAGACATCCAGCTCTTGACTGAAGTAGCCGCGAAAGCCCTCTGCATTTGTGTAGTCCCGAAGCGTCGTGCCGCCCGCGTCAATCGCTTCTCGCAACACATCCTGAATGTGGCCGTGCAGTGCGCGGTATTTTTGAAGTGATACCCGACCGGCCTGTCGATGCGGCAAGATGCCCGCCCGAAATAACGATTCACTGGCGTAGATATTGCCAACCCCCACAACGATCTTGCCGTCCATGATGAAGTTCTTGACTGCCAACGATCGTGTGCGTGAACGGGCGTGCAGATAGTGGGGCGTAAAAGCGGTGGATAAGGGTTCGGGTCCGAGCGATTGAATCAATGCATGCTGCGCGGGGTCTTCTTTGGTGTGCAGCACACACCCAAACCGGCGAGGGTCCGTGAATCGCAATACTCGCCCATCTTCAAAGGTGATATCGATGTGATCGTGTTTCTCAGGGTTTGGCGCAGGGTTAATTACCCGCAGATTACCCGTCATGCCGAGGTGAATAATGAGGTGACCGTTAGTCAGCGCGATGAGCACATACTTTGCCCGCCGCGTCACATCAACAACCGTCTGATTTTTAACAAGTTGTCGCAGATTTCGTGGCACAGGATGGCGCAGTGCACGCTGGCGTACCACCGCGTTGGTGATGGTCAACCCTTTGATATGTGGTCGAATTCCACGTGTGGTGGTTTCGACTTCTGGTAATTCAGGCATGACAACGAAAAATTGTGACGCGCGCACGGCGCAATGCAACGCATGAGTCTAACGTGGAATTGAACAATTGGAAGCCTCTCGCGTTGGCAGATCAAGGTGCTTCCTCTATAGTTCGTTTTCTTGCAGCGCGCTCTATCGGAGTCATTCATGGATTATCTTTTTGGTTTCTTTCGCCCCTCAATCTGGGTGTACTTTGTGGTGGCACTGGTGATGATGCAAATCACCATCATGGGCGTGACGCTGTATCTGCATCGCGATCAGGCTCATCGAAGTGTCGATCTGCATCCAGCGCTGCGACATTTTTTCAGGCTCTGGATTTGGATGACGTCATCGATGCTCACCGCCGAATGGGTCGCCGTTCACCGCAAGCACCACGCAAAATGCGAAACGGAGGATGATCCTCACAGTCCGCAGGTGCGCGGTTTGAAGAAAGTCCTGCTCGAGGGAGCCGAGCTCTACAAAGCCGAAAAAGACGATCCCGAAACCATTAAAAAATACAGTCGCGGCTGCCCCGATGATTGGTTAGAGCGCAACGTCTACACGCGCTTCCCTAACGCCGGCATTCTCGCCATGTTCATTATTAATGTATTGCTCTTTGGCGTGGTCGGTATTTCCATCTGGGCGTTCCAAATGATGTCTATGCCGCTTTTTGCTGCGGGGATCATCAATGGCTTGGGCCACCACACCGGCTATCGCAATTTCGAATGCGATGACGCCGCGACCAACCTGACACCCTGGGCATTTTTCCTCGGTGGCGAAGAGTTACACAACAATCACCATGCGTTCCCCAGTTCCGCTAAATTTTCCGTGCGGAAATGGGAGTTTGATATCGGCTGGATGTATTTGACGATATTTAAATTCTTTGGACTGGCGAAAGTGCGGCGCGTGGCACCGACACCTGTGCTTGAGGATAAGGAAATCGTTGACATCGAAACGGTCAGAGCCATCGTGCAAAACCGCATGCATGTACTTCGCGAGTACGCTAAGTCGGTCACGTTACCGGTGCTAGCGGCGGAGAAAAAACGTGTTGGCGCAGAGCGCATGAAAGACATGTGGAGTAAGGCGCGGCGTGTTCTGGTGCGTCGACCAGAACTACTCGACTCGACTCACCGCGCGAAGCTAGAAACACTGCTGGCGAACAACGCTCGGCTTAAAACTGTGCATGAGTATCGTGAACGGCTGCGAGAGCTGTGGTCGGGTGCGACGGTGAGCAACGACAAACTCCTTCAGCAACTCAAAGAGTGGTGCCAACAGGCCGAGGACACCGGCATTCAGGCGCTGCAGGAGTTTTCTGATCGACTCAAGCGCTACACGCTGGCACCGGCTGCCGCAACCGCGTGACCGATTGGGTGGTCGTCGGGCAATCGACGTGCACCGTCAACAGCCTGTGACCTATCGTCGTGTGTGTCAGCACACGAGCGGGTTGGTGAACGCCTCGTGCGTAGAGGGTGCTTGGTCGGCCCCGATAGTCGCTGATGCGGCGCTCACCACGGACGTTGAGTAGTGGACCTACTCTGGTGGCATTATCTGCTGCTATTTCTAAGCGGCATTGCGGCGGGTTTCATGAACGTCATGGCCGGGGGTGGCTCAATGCTCACGGTGCCAGTGATGGTGTTTCTCGGCTTGCCGGGTCCGATCGCGAACGGCACAAATCGCATTGCGATTGTCGCTCAGAATGTCACCGCGGTCGCGACGTTTTTCCGCAAGGGTTTTTCAGATTTCAAACTGAGTGTAACGCTCGCACTGTGCGCCGTACCGGGTTCAGTGCTCGGTGCGATGGCGGGTGTGCGGCTTGAGGGCGTGTGGTTTAACCGGGTGCTGGCCATTGTGCTCGTGTTTGTCATGATCATGATGTGGCGGAAGGATCGTCCCGACACTCGGAATGACAATCCACCCACTCGGAGTCGTATTCTGGCTGCCCATGCACTGATGGTGGGGGTTGGATTCTACGGCGGCTTTATTCAAATCGGTGTGGGTTTTTTACTCATCGGCGTGCTCGCCAATGTGCTCAATCTTGATCTTGTGCGTGTGAATATGCACAAAGTGTTTGTTGCCGGAAGCTTTAACCTCGCGGCGCTGCTGGTGTACGCACTGAACGTGCCGATTGTTTGGGCGCTCGGTTTGACGTTGGCGCTGGGAAACTCGATCGGTGGCTACCTAGGCGCGCACACCTCGGTGAGTAAAGGCGACAGTGCAATTCGATGGGTGCTCAACGCGGTGCTCATTGTGTTTATCGCCAAACTGATCATCGACTCGCTTTGACCGACTTGTCCTGACTCAAACACGAGAGTCAGGTCTGTCATTCGATGACGTACTCTTCAGCGGCGGTCAGCGCCGACATAGCCGGCGCAAGCGATGCGTGCACATGCCTCGCGCCCATCACCATAACCCCATCGTGCACAGCCACCTCACACGTTGCCGCGGGTCGATTCAACGATGCAAATGAAATTCGCCTTCGGTGGTGCGCGCGTCGTGCTAGGGAATCACGGCCATCACGGCACCGATCAGGCCGCCGATTACCAATGTAATCTGGCACAAAAACGCTAGGCCAAACCCCTTGCCGCGTTTACTGGGGTCGGACACATAGCCGCGCAGGTAAAGGAAGCGGCCGATGATATACAAAAGACCAATCGCGGCGCCGATGCGCGGATCCCAATACAGATTGAATACCCACAGAGCCGGGATCGCGACAACCGCGTTTTCAACCGAGTTCTGATGCACGCGAAAGTAGCGTTCGAATACTGGATCGCCAGATACCGCGGGCGCTTTGACCCCGGTCTGTTGTCGCGACTTGCCAACCAGCATGGTGAAAATCAGAAGCTGAATGACAATGAGGAGCGTGATGATCGCGGAGTATTCCATAGCGTGGCCTTTCTTCTACAGAGGACGGCGTAGTGTACTCAATCTGCCTCCACAGCCAAGTGGCACTGCACCATGCAAGAGGGTTGTGCGATTAGACACCGGAATGTCGACGGTCTGCCGTCCAGTCGCGTGTTCAGTGTGCGTCCGGCGCTGGGCGCGACCGTACCCAAGCGGAACATCCGCGGCTCAGCACTAATCAATGAGTGGTGGCGGTGTTAGGCGACATCGGATCGCGCCGACTTACCCAAGCGATAAGCAACCCGGCCAGTCCGAGTGTTGCGAGCGTGACGGGCAGAACCGGATCGGCAAGTACGAACTCGCGGTACCGAAGACTGTGCGTGACAACGGTGCTGATCAATGTGATGCCAGTCGCCCATTTTAACCAACGCCGCATGGTGTGAGCGGATGAGCGAACGCTGGCTACCGCGACTAACAGGATTAAGCCCAACCAAAAAAACAGAACCAGCGCGAGGCCTTCGAGACTGGCGGCTAAGGCAAGCAGCAGGGTGAGGCCAAGCATGAGCGGTGTGCCCCATACAATCGCTTCCCAGGCCGATTCGAGTCGTGGTGCGGCACGCTTTTTCTGTCGTCGACGTAGAAAATAGATGCGCAGCCCGCTCGCTACGATGATGCACAGCATAAGTCCGAAGACAGAATACGCTAACTTGACGGCAAGTCCGCCCCAATTGCCAAAATGCACGTTGTACACCGACCCGATGATTTGTTGGCCCAGCGTGCCGTCGGACATGCCGACATTGCCTTTGTATTGACCACTGGAATCAAACTGGTAGTAATCGCCGAATATCAGTCGGTCGCTATGCTTGGCGATGATCGACGTGCTTTGTCCGGCTGTGCCAGGATCGTGGAGAATTAAAAAGGTCGGAGGTAATTGCGGATACACATCCGTCATGTATTGAATGGGTGTTTCGATATTTGCAAAGGGTGCCGCGGTCTCGATAGGCGCTGGCTCACCGCCAAATACCGGATCGAATACGCCACCAATATCGCCGTCAAATCGAAGCGCGGCAATCGCAAACGCTAATAGGCTGGCCAAACCCAGCAGGGCACCTGTCAACGCATTGGAAATGTGAAACGGCGACGTCCAAACGCTTAGCCGGTTGTGTAAATCAACCAGCGGTAAGAGTCCTTCGCCCCGACGCAAGGTAAACGCGTCGCGAAAGATACGCGGGTGCGCAATAAATCCGGACAGCGACATGGCGAGCAAAAACGCACCGAGGGCACCCACAACGGTGAGTCCGAGAATCTGCGGTAGGTGTAGATAGTAATGTAGGTCGAGTAGAAACTGCGTCCACGGAAAGTGTTCTTTGATGCCGGCCGTGCCATCCGCATTGGCGAAGAAAGCCTGCGTGTCGGTGGTGATCACCGTTCGCGGTAAATCCGGTTGAGGAAAGTTGATATACAGGTGTGTGGTGGATGGATTTTCACTTTCAAACACCGCCTGCGCAGCCGCCGCGGCCGCAGCGGGCGAAATCTGAGTCATTTCCGGCGCCTGCGGTTGCTCCCAACGCTGCAGTTCACGGTTGAACACCGAGAGCGTGCCGGTGACTGCCAGGATATAAATCAGCGCGCCTAGCGCAAGTGCGATGGCGGTGTGTGCTTCCAGTCCTTGGGCGACACGCCCGGTTTTTTCTTTGGTTGCTGAAGCCGGTTCCATAGATCGTTAATTTAGGCGAGGGCCCATAAGCAGGCAAGTGAGACCAGGCCGGTAACGAATACGGACGTGGTTTTGCGCAGCAGTCCGATTGGGTAGCCCACGCCCACGGCAATGCAGGACCATGCGATGGGAAACAACAAGAATACGATGGTTACGTTTGCGGTGTGCTCCAAGCCGACCTCTTGGAAAAGTACGAAGGCGGCGGAACACAACGCCATCGACGCCAAACCGGCAAGCGGGCCATAGAGCATGAAGAGCCATAGGCGGCGAATGAGCTGCAGCTCCTCAACAGCGGCTTGAGCCGTATTTTGGGCCTCTCTTGTTCGACGTAGGGTTCGGGGCGTTTCGCGAAGGGTTCTGACCGTTAGCACGGCGAGTGCAATGAGCACTCCCGCAACCAGGCCAAGCGCAACGCCCTTATCCGAGGCGCTCGTGGCGCTCCATAGGATCAGGGCGGTGACGAGTAAACCCCAGGCAAGGCCCAGCAGCGGCCAGCTTCGGGTCGCGCGTTGCCAGGCGTACAACAGTACGCCAAAACCCGCGAGGGTAATTGCGATGGCGAGCAATCGGATAACCAGGTCACTCGCCATCGCTTCCGTTCCTTAAGACAGTCTACTCGTTGCCCTACGGGGCGATCAGAATCGCCATGCCACTGTGCCGACGACGGTACGCTGCTCCCCAGGAAAACAATCACCGCGTGACAAACACGTCGCATAGTACTCTTTATCTGCCGCGTTGCGAATATTCAGCGCAACATCCACACGTTCAAAGCGATAGCCAATCAGTGCGTCGATTACCGTGTAGCCATCGGTCACCACACGATTGGGTGTGGGGGCAAACCCGTTGGCCGGGAGGAAGGCGACACCGTTGCTTTCGTTTTCGCTAGCATACCGTGCACCAATGCCGATTCGCAGACCGTTCAGTGCACCGCTCGATGGTGTCCATGTGGTCCAGAGTGACGCGGCTGTTTCGGGCAGGCTGGGTCGCACAACGGCGACGCCCATTTCATCAACGTCGTTGGCGTCGAGATCGCGATAGTCGAAGTCAAACGACCAATCGCGCCACTTCAGTAGCGCCTCGATTTCGAATCCTTCTGTTTCGATAGTGAGGCCAGGTTGTGTGCGGCCGCCCGGTACAAACTCAACCAGGTTGTCTTCTTCCAAATCAAACCAGGCGATCGTAATGTAGCTATCGCCGTTGAGAGGCTGATACTTAACGCCGAATTCGGTTTGCTCTCCGCGACGAGGGAGAAGCGAGCGTGCGGTCAAAATGTCGGTGCCCACCGTAGCTCGGAATGACTCCGAGTAGCTGGCATAGGGATTCAGGCCGATGTCGGTTTTGTATAGCAAGCCGAGCGTGATCGGCGTTTCGTCATCTTCTTGATTGGTCAGGTTGTCCTTGGAGTTTACCGACGAAAAGCGGATACCGGCGCTCGCCACAAGATTGCCGATGGTCATGTGGTCCGTCAGGTAAATATCCTTGGCGGTGGTTTTGTCTTCGGCTAAAAACCGCTGTGCATCGAATTCCGCGGCGGTTGGGATTTCGCTGCCGTCGTAAACCGGGTTGAAGATGTTAAACGTCGTTGCGCGAGCGTAGAGAAACGACGAGTTTTCGCTAGTCTCAACATCCTGATAGTTCATACCGATCAACAGTTCGTGCGTAATCGGACCGGTGTCGAATACGGTGCGAAGACGTGCATCAAAGGCGATTTGTGTTGAGCTCGCTGGTGCGCTGGACCAAGAGCGACCGACCGCTGAGCCGTCCGGAAGCAAGCGCGGATTACCGTCCCCGAGAAACGACACCCACGTTTGGTCGTACTGCGCTTCGTTATCGCGATAGCGAGCGGTGGCCGCAAACGACAGCGTGTCGCTAAAATCGTGCGTACCAAACAGACTGAACGTGGTCGCTTCGGTATCGTAGCGATTAAAACCAGGATCACCGACATAAACGGAATGATCGACTTCCTGTCCCGTTGTACCGGCACAGACGTTGGCTTCCGAAACCGTCACGTCAGCTGTCCCACAGGCGGTGGCAGTGAGCGGCAGAAACTGCGCGGACGTGTCGCTTTCCCGATCCGTGTAGTTAAGCAACGCGGTAAACGTTGAATCCTCGTTTGCAAACGTGATCGACGGTGCCAACACAATTGCGTCATCGGTAACAAAATCGACTTGCGTTTCACTGTCTCGATACAGGCCGACCAGACGGGCGGTCCAACGGCTGTCGCCGGTCAGATCAAAGCCGGCATCAAACGAGGCCTGGTAGCGACTGTGATTGCCCGCTGTAAAGATAAGTTCGCGGCCCAAATGTTCGGGACCCGCCACTTTGGACACGGTGCTGGCAATACCTCCGGGTGCGGCCTGTCCATACAACACCGATGCCGGGCCCTTCAATATTTCGATTTGCTCGAGCGTGTAGACGTCCGCGCGCGCGTTATTGTAGAAACCGAACAGTACCTGCAGGTTGTCCTGATACTCAGGCGCATCAAGCCCACGGATGCTCGTGAAGTCGCCGCGCGTCGCGTAACCGAATGCGTCGCTGGTGACGCCCGCGGTATAGTTGAGCGTGTCGCTGAGCGTGAGTGCGCCTTTGCTTAAAAACTCATCGGCGGTAATCACACTGACCGAACGGGGTGTTTCCATGATGGGGATTTCTGATTTGGTTGCCCCGAATTTCGACGGTTTGCCAATGACGATGATCTCGTCGATTTCATCGTTCGCTGTCTCCTGGGCGGAAGCGGGCAGTGAAATCGCGATAAAGCCTAGAATAATATGTAAAAACAGAATATTGCGCATGATCTGAAACCTATAAAATCGCCGATGCGAGAGTTTTGTGCGCGGCACAATACCGCGGTCGACGGATCATATTACCTATGTAAATAATAATCAATCTCATTTAGACCGGACGGCGAGAGGGTAAAGTTTGACGCGATAGGAAGTCGGAAACCCCATTTTTTTGGATGATGAATCGCGCGTGATGGCGTGCCAAGCGGATGAGACGTAAGCTGATGACGATGGATGGGCGATGCCTCTGAGGCGCGCAAATGCGCACAGCCGAGCGCCCTACTCAGGAATACCCCTAATCTGGAGATGGTCATGATGACGCGAATAGGAAGTCGCATTGGTCTTGCTCTACTCGGCCTGAATATCGCGACAGCGAGTTTCGCGCTGACGCTGGAGGACTATGGCATTCGTTTTACCAGTACTGGTCTTGTCGATGTCGACACGCAGCTTGAGTGGCTCAATGCCGATTTGACTGCCGGCACGCCGGATGCCATTGACGTCTTATTGGAAGACGGGTGGCGGATTGCCAACTATACAGAGGTGCGCTACCTGCTCACGCGAGACGGGATGCTCTCGCCGCCCTCCGGCAACGGCGACGAAACCATAGTGCCGCTGGCGTTTTCCGACTTTATGATACTGATTGGTGCGTTGGGCATCAGTACAAATGGTTTTGATGACGCCTATGTCGAGCCATGGGCGTGCGGCAGCCAAATCACCGATGCCAACCTTTGCTCGGACACGCGCAACTGGGCCTTTACACCGTTCATTTTAATCGCGGAACAAGAGTCTGATATTCCCCTATTTGGCACAACGAGGGTGTCAACACTTGAGTATCTGTCAGAAGTGCCGCTGTACGGCGACTTTGAAGTTGGCGTGTGTTCTGACTGTATCGGACGCACATTGTTGGTTCGCGCCGTGCCGATTCCGGCTGCATTGTGGTTGATGCTATCGAGTCTAGGCGCATGGTATTGGTTCGGCGGTCACACCAACACGCGTAGGCGTTAGCCGTCCGTCGCTCTGCGTCCGTCGGACTCTCACCGTCCCCATCTTCCCTTTGGCGTCTGCGGTGACAGTCTTCTCGCCCCGCTACTGATGTCTGCGCTGGGGTGCGCCGACCGGACGGGTGGCGACTGTTTGTCCGCTACAATTGACCATAATAACGACGGCTGTCGACGTGAATTTGCCCGAATTGTCCCGTTGCGCGTATGATCAAAAGCCTTAGAAAAGCGGTTTTGTAGGGGATTAAGCCGAGGCGAATCAAGGTGTCGCGTCTCGAGAGGGTTGGCAACCAGCTAAGCAAACGGCGTCGCTGACAAACTCCGCCGCAACGTCACGAACAACTAGCCAAGTGGGGGGCATCATGTCGAACTCAACGGATGAGTTTGGAGCCAAGGTTCTGGCACTGTTTGAACAAGCGCTCGAGCAACCATCGGTATCGCGCCAAGAGTGGTTAATGGCTTACGAGGGTGTGAGCGACGCGGTGCGTCAGCAGGCGCTTGCGCTGCTCGCCGCCGATGGCGAAGCGGACTCGATCATTGCCACCGGTGGCGCGGTGCGCGATCACATGCGCGACGTCACACAATCGGCGTTACCGGAATCCATCGGCGCGTACGCCATCACCGAACGTATCGGGCAAGGCGGTATGGGTGCCGTGCTAAAGGGTGAGCGCCGCACGGGCGACTTTGATCACACCGTCGCGATCAAGATTATTCGACAAGGCCTGCTGACCGATAAACTGCGGCCGCGGTTTCAAAACGAGCAGCAAATTCTAGCGAGTTTTTCTCACCCGAACATTGCGCGGTTGTTCGACGGCGGCGAAACCCAAGACGGTGAGCCCTACATCGTCATGGAATATATTGAGGGCTTGCCGATCACAGAGTGGGCCGCTCGCCGGTCGTTGTCCTTGGCAGGCAGACTCGCCCTTTTCGCTACGGTGTGTAGCGCGGTGTCCTACGCACACCAAAACCTCATTATTCATCGCGATATCACGCCCGCCAATGTGTTGGTCACACAAGACGGTGACGTCAAGCTCATTGACTTTGGCATTGCGAAACCGAGCGTTGACGAAAGGGACGCATCCCAAACAGAGGATAGTGTGGCGAGTCTGAGTTTCACGCCGGGTTACGCCGCACCAGAGCGTCAGTTTGGTCAGAGCGTGAACACGTTGTCGGACATTTTCTCGCTTGGAAAGCTCTTGGATGCGATGGTGGCATCATCGCAAAAAACCGCGGAATTTGATGCGGTAGTGAATAAGGCGACGCATAACGACCCCGCAACACGGTATGCGTCGGTGGATGCGTTGGCCGACGATATCCAAAATCTTCTCGACGGCCACGCGGTCAATGCAGTGAACGGCGGCTGGGCTTACCGAATGCGTAAGTTTGTTGGACGCAATCGTTTAGCGGTGACCGCGTCGACGTTGGCGATGGTGGGGTTGATTGGCGCGCTTGCCATCACCACGCATTTGTATAACGACGCCGAGCAAGCACGCGCGGTGGCGGATCAGCGGTTTAATGACGTGCGCGAACTGGCGAACACGATGATCTTCGACATCTATGATGAGATGGATGCAGTGGCCGGAACACTCGCTGCGAAACAGCGATTAGCATTGGCGGCCACCGAATATCTCAACGAACTGTCGCTGGATGCCAGCGCCTCAGACGAACTCAAAACAGAGGCCGCAGAAGGATTTGTTCGACTCGCCGATATTTTAGGTTCGCCGCGTATGAGCCATATGGGCGACTACGAGGAAGCCAAAGGCTACATCGATCGCGCCCAAACCATTCTTGCGAGCATCGATACCAACGCGCCTGAGACGGTGCCTTTACTCAAGGCCCGCCGCGACATGGCGCTGGTGCGCGCCACCCGGGAGTTTTTCATTGAAGGTCAAAGCGATGACGCGGAAGTACTGCTCGAAGAGGCGATTGCACTGAGTGAACGCGCGCTTGCGCTTCAGCCGGATAGTCTTGACCTAAAGAAAGACTTGCTTGTGAGTCAGATGGAGCTTGCCATTACTCAGCGCTGGGATGATCGGCGAGAGCAAGCCACCGAATTGGTGTCGGCTGTTATTGGTGAATACGAACGACTACTTGAAACCTATCCGAACGATGCGACGCTGATTGAGGACATCGCCAAAGCGGTACGCTCAAAAGCCGAGTTTTTGAGTACAGACGAAACCGCCGAACAAGCGATTCCAATTGCGAAGCGAGCCATAGAGATCGAACGCTCTCGCGGCAGCGACGATCCAGCCGCCAATATGCTTAAGCATCGGGCTATGGCGACTAGCTACTGGCGATTAGCCACACCGAGTTGGATGGCCAATGATCACGACGCCGCCGTGGAGAATTTTGAAAAGGCCATTGAATACACGCGCTATATTGCACAACGAGACCCCGGTAATATTGATGCGGCCCGGGGCATCGCCTCTTTTCAAGGCGAAGCTGCCAGAAGTTTGGTCGCGCTTAAGCGCTTTGAGGAAGCGGAAACGATGATGATGGCGTCGAGAGACTTCTTCCAGGCACGCTACGACGAGAATCCCGACATGGGCTCGGCGCAGCGATCAATGATGGTGATCAATGCACAGCTAACGGCGTTCTATGAGGGCTGGGGCAATGACGAAGGGCGGTGCAAAAGTCTTGCCGAAGTGCAGCGTTGGGGGCAGCTCATGGATGATGCGGGTAACCTGATCGAAAATGATCGGGCTGGAATCAAAGCCTATGTGGAATCACAGCCCCCATGCCCTTGAGTCAACGCGAGCGCGCTTTGCCGTGTGACGGTTTAGGCGAACCAGTGATAGCGGCTACGTCATGCTGTGTGTGTTGTTTTCGCTTGTGGCCAGCATCGAACGTGAGTGATGGCAATGCCGCCTGAAAAAAATGTAGCCGTGTTGCTCGATGAGTGGCGCAGCGGCGATCTCGATGCGCGCGATGCGCTGTTTGATCAGCTCTATCATGAGCTGCGATTGTTGTCCGCAGCCATGCTGTCGCGAGAGGGCGCGGTGTCACTATCACCGGGGGACTTGGTTAATGAAGCGGTTATTCGACTGATGAGTCTTGAGAGTATTAATTGGAACGATAAACCTCACTTTATGGCGTTGGCGTCTCGCATGATGCGGCGCGTGTTGATCGACCACGCGCGGCAAAAAAAATCAAACAAACGAAAGCACCAAAAAGTCACGCTGATCACAGAGCTGCAGGGACGCAATGATCAGGCGGTGGATTTACTTGCGCTCGAAGAGGCGCTCGTGAAGCTCAAGAACATCAACGACAGTCATGCGAGCATTGTGGAGATGCGCTATTTTGGCGGTCTCACAGTGGACGAGGTGGCAAGCGTGATGGACGCCTCACCCGCTACCGTTAAACGCGGATGGCGGGCCGCACGTGCGTGGCTGCGTGTGGAACTCGCATCCAGCTAAACCGGCTGTGTGGATGGATTCAACTGGGCAGCCCAAACGCTGTTTCCATCGCTACCAACGAATCGCGCACAAAAAACCCGCCAATGGGCGGGTATTTCGGTGTTGAGCGGGTGGCGATTACTTGATCTTCGCTTCCTTGTACTCAACATGCTTACGCACACGGGGGTCGAACTTTTTCACGACCATTTTTTCCGGGTGCAGGCGTTTGTTTTTTGTTGTGGTGTAGAAGTGTCCGGTTCCAGCAGACGACACCAGTCGAATTTTATCGCGCATGAGTAGTCTCCTTTAAACCTTTACGCCTTTGTTACGCAGTTTTTTCAAAACCGCGTCGATGCCGTCGCGATCGATGATACGCAGACCTTTCTTGGACACCCGAAGCTTAACGTAGCGGTTTTCGGACTCTACCCAAATTCGGTGCGTGTGCAGGTTGGGCAAAAAGCGTCGTCGCGTGCGGTTGTTGGCGTGCGACACGTTGTTTCCGGTTGTCGGGCCCTTGCCGGTCACTTGGCAAATTCTAGACATTTCTATATTCCTCAATAACTTAGCCGATTTTCGCGGTCACCGCGCACGCCGGCCTCAGCGCTCACTGAAAGGGCCGCAATTTATACCAGCCAATGCCGGCAATAGCAATCACTTATTGGCCTCGGTGTGGTCGGTTCGACAGTTTCTCCTGTCGGGCCAGCGACAGGAACGATGTTGAGTTGCGGACGGGCTCATTAAAGTTCGAATAAATAGATAAATCAGCGTGTTAAGTTGCTCCAGCAAAGTTTGGTCCATCGCTCCAAGCGCAGGCTGGTGCGGTCACTGCTCAGCACCGAATCGAACACGTCGACGTCGCCGGTCGACGAATGACGCCCTATCATGCAACCGATTGATTTCGCTCACTGTTGTGCAGGCGTTGATCGGGTTATGATCGGTCGCCATGGCCGACACTACGTCCATTCCTGTCGTTGAGTTCGCACCCACCCAGACTTTTGGCGGTGACTTTGAGCTGATCGAGCTCGATTCGCTGTATGAACGATCGGATCAGCTCGACATCGACCCATTTTCGCCTCATCGCATCAATTTTCATCATCTGGTGTACATCGCAGAAGGACGCGGTGCCCATACGATTGATTTTCATGCTCAGCCCTTCCGTGCGGGCAGCTTTATTTTTGCCAATCGGCATCAAGTTAACGCGTTTGATCGGGACCATCGTCCACGCGGATACATATTGCTGTTCACTCAGGATTTTGTTGACTCGATTCGCACCCATATTCGATTCGCAGCATTTAATACCGGCTTCCATTCCGAGTCCTTTGCGCCGGTGTTAACCGTTGAAGGCCGATTGAAGGCGAGCTGCGAAACACTGCTGTTGGAGTTGAGCAAAGAACGCGATGAACAGGGTGACGGGACGGTGACCAAATTGCTGTTTTCAACGCTCATGGTCAAGCTGCATCGATACCGCCCGGCGTCTACTGACGGCCTGATTAGTGAGCATGACCAACAGCGCTTTGCGCGTTTTATGGAGCTGGTGCAGTCACAGTTTTCGACCAGTAAAGACGCCTCGGGATATGCCGAGTCGTTGGGGTTGTCGTACAAGACATTGAATAAATTGTGTAAGCAGATGACTCAAAAAACGCCCAAGCAGTTGATCGACGCGCACATTATTCTGGAAGCCAAGCGCCGCTTGGCAATTGAACGCATTAAGGTATCGCAGCTTGCGTATCAATTTGGTTTCGATGATGTCAGTAATTTTGTGAAGTATTTCAAAAAGCACGCTGGGTTTACCCCAAGTCAATTTCAGCGCGAGATCGCCTGACAATCGCACCGCCAGTCCAGCATGGTGCGGCGCCTGAGTATAAAGTCACCGTAAAAGGGCTCTAATCTACCTTTCGTACACTCGGCACCCGGAGTAGGCTGGATCCTATTCTATTCAGAGGGGGATTTGTGATGCGTTCGAATTGGTTCATCACGGCGGTTGCGCCGGTCTTGTTCTTATCCGCATGTGCGTCAACCGATACACCATCGGAGGTGCCGGAACTGTCTAACCGAGTAAAAGCCATCGCGCTTCTTGAAAGTATCGAGACGGGCGATACAGCACCAATTGCATTTATCGATCCGCAAAACTACACCCAGCATAATCTATTGGTGGGTGATGGCCTGGCGGGGTTCGGTGAGGTCATGCAGGCGCTGCCCCGGGGCAGTGCCAAAGCGCGAGTTGTGCGCGCGTTCGAAGATGGGGACTATGTGTTTACCCACACCGATTATGATTTCTTCGGGCCCAAAGTGGGTTTCGATGTGTTTCGATTTGAAAACGGGCGCATTGTTGAGCACTGGGATAATCTTGCCGAGAAAGCGGCCCAGCCCAATCCGAGCGGCCGCACTCAACTTGACGGCCCCACACGAGCAACCGAATTAGCGGCTACGGCCGACAACAAGCGACTGGTTGGTGACTTTGTGGAGACCATACTGGTCAAGGGGCAATTTGATCGGGTGAACGAGTTTATCGAGGGTGACAATTACCGACAGCACAACACAGCGGTTGCGGACGGTTTGTCTGGACTGAGTGCCGCACTCGAGGCGATGGCTAAGCAAGGCATCACTATGGTGTATCACACTGTCCACAAAGTGCTCGGTGAGGGCAACTTTGTGCTGGTGATCAGTGAAGGTACGTTTGCCGATCAGCACACCTCTTTCTACGATCTGTTTCGCGTAGACAATGGCAAGATCGTCGAGCACTGGGATGTCATTGAAACGATCGCACCCAAATCTCAGTGGAAAAACGACAACGGCAAATTTGGCAATCTCTAGTACACGCGCTGTGGCGTGTCCGAGCGCCTCGAGTCGCACAGTGAATCCCTGGCGGGCCGAGCGCAAGACGTGAAGATAGCCGGCGCGGTGGTGATCGAGAATTTGCTCGGTATCCATCGCGCCTTTCTTTATCCGAAGTACGGGCGTCGGCCCTCGATGTTCGTGCAGAGCGCTCTCGAGAGTGCTGAACCATGTGACGTCCGTTGGTTGTGATTCACAGTAAACCTCGCGCGGCAAACGAGACGGTATGGCCATCTCCGACCACAAAGTGATCGAGCACGCGTATATCGACCAGCGCCAGGGCGTGCTGTAACTTGCGCGTAATGCGTTCATCGGCCGCGCTTGGTTCGGCTATTCCACTCGGATGATTGTGGGCAAAAATAACCGCGGCCGCGTTGGTGAACAACGCGTGTTTGACGACTTCCCGCGCGTGCACGCTCGCACCATCAATCGTGCCGCGAAAAAGCTCGCAAAACTCGATGATACGGTGTCGGTTGTCGAGCAAAAGCACACAGAATACCTCGTGCTGTCGGTCGCGAAGCTGCGCCTGCAAAAACGCCTCGGTATCGCGCGGTTTAAGCATCGGACTGCCGCGCTGAAGTGTTTCGGACAAACTTCGCCGCACAAGCTCGGTAGCCGCCCTTAAGGTCGCGACGCGGGCGGGGCCGAGTCCGCGTTGAGTCAACAGTTTGGTGACCGGGCTGTGCAGTAGCGTGCGCACATTACCAAACTCGATTAGACATTCCCTGGCTAGATCAACGGCGGTCAAGCCGCGAATTCCGCGACCAAGCACAATGGCGAGTAGTTCTGAGTCGGACAGCGCGGCGGCGCCCTGTGAAAACAATCTTTCGCGAGGGCGCTCGCCGGCTGGCCAGTCGCTTAGTGGCATATCCTCATCCTCATTTCCCGTCCTTGGGCGTGGGCGACGATAAAAGTGTGCCGCGACGACCGCTCCCGCTCAATAAACGAATTGCGGTAATCGTGGGAGTAATATTGACCCGCCGGAATGGGGTCGGGGTAGCGTTCGCGGTGTGTTATGAACGATGCAACGAGTGTGCGGCTCGACAGGAACACCCGATACCCTGTGGCGAGTTAGGCGTGAGTAACAACGAGGCACGCGGTGAATGTGAAATCAGTCTTGCTAAACGCCTCGCTTGCGCATCGCGGTACGCACGCGAAAGACAGGTCAACACCGCTCGCAGTTATCAATCACCAGGAGGATTCTAACCAGTCGATGAGTACCCGATTCACCTCTTCGGGTTGCTCTTGCATGGTCCAGTGACCGCATTCTTTGACCAGGTGACGAGTGAGATTCGGCACATAGGTTTCCATATGATCGGCTGCTGAAGGCGGCAACACCACATCGTTGTCCGCCATGATCATTAGGCTTGGCTGCTCCACCAATTGAGGAAGGCCTTTGTCCTGGCGCCAATTGCGCTCGAAATTGCGGTACCAGTTGACCGGGCCGCGAAAGCCGTTATGCGAAAACGTGCCGGCGTACACGGCGAGTTCTTCCCGGCTTAAGAACACGTGCTTTGCCCATTCGGTTTTGTCGCCGTTTTCAATCGCGCCCAGGAAATCAAGGTTACGAGCATGCGCTGGCGCGCGCGCGAACTCTTCAGGCGTATAGCGGCTCTTACGCATGAAAAATTTCATTGTCGCGTCGCAGTCCGCCTCGAGAATTTTCTCAACGCCGGGTTCTTGAAAGCGCACGATGTACATGTCGTCGCCATACTTTTCGCGATAGGCTTCGACCGCCGGGCGCGGCGCGTGATACGGCACGAACGGCATATTGAGACCGGCGACGCCGAGCACGCGCTCGGGATAACGCAACGGCATTTGCCAAACCACGTTGCCGCCCCAGTCATGACCGATAAATACGGCGGCTTCAATCGCAAAAGCGTCGAGCAGGCCAGCCATGTCGGCACATAGATTTGCCAGTGAATACGCCGCGATATCGATCGGTTGATCCGAATGCCCATACCCGCGCATATCGGGTGCGATTACCCGAAAACCGGCGTGACTCAAGGCCGCCACCTGAGCCCGCCATGAATACGCCAGCTCCGGAAAACCGTGGCACAAGATAACCGGAAGCCCGTCGTCCGGACCCGCGACGAATACGCCCAGTTCAATGTCGCTGGTTTTAACGCGCAGCGGGCCGCGCGCTTGGTCGATCGTATAAAGAGTCGGTGGGGTCATCACACGCCTGCGTCACTACTGAACGGCTCTATCCTAAACCATCTCGTGCTCAATAGAGGCCTCCACCGTCCGATCGCCCGGCCACGGGGGCGGTGATTGTCACGCTGGCAGCGGGTGGGCTGTCAGGCCGTCGATGATGGGGTAAGCTTTGCGCCATGATCGATATCTTAACCAATAAGCGGATACTGCTGGGTGTGACGGGCGGTATCGCCAGCTACAAGAGTCCGGACCTGGTCCGGCGTTTGCGTGATCGCGGTTGTGACGTACAGGTAGTGATGACGCAGGGCGCCACGCAGTTTGTCACTCCGCTGACGTTTCAGGCGGTGTCGGGAAAGCCGGTGCGTGGTGATTTGTTCGATCGTGATGCGGAAGCGGCCATGGGGCATATCGAGCTGGCGCGCTGGGCCGATGTCATCGTGGTGGCGCCCGCTAGCGCCAATTTCATGGCCCGTCTTGCGCAAGGGCGCGCCGACGATTTACTCACCACATTGTGTCTGGCTTCCGAGCACCCGGTCTGTGTTGCACCAGCGATGAACCGCGTGATGTGGGCGGATGAGGCGACTGCCGCCAACGCCCGCATGCTCGATGATCGCGGCGTCGTGTTGATGGGACCGGGCGAAGGCGATCAGGCGTGCGGCGAAACAGGCTCTGGTCGCATGCTCGAACCGCTCGCGATCGTCGAGCAGGTGGCGCGCACACTCACCGACCGCCGACGGCAGGGACCACTGAATGGCGTCAATGTGATGATCACCGCGGGGCCGACGCGTGAGCGACTCGATCCGGTTCGCTATTTGACCAATCGCAGTTCGGGCAAGATGGGCTATGCGGTGGCGCAGGCGGCGGTCGAAGCGGGCGCACAGGTAACGCTGATTAGTGGCCCAGTATCACTGGACACGCCCGATGAGGTCACGCGGGTGGATGTCGAGTCGGCACAACACATGTACGACGCCGTTCACGAGAGAATTGCTGATGTCGATTTGTTTATTGCTGCCGCGGCCGTAGCGGATTATCGTCCAGCCAATGCCGGCGATCACAAACTCAAAAAGTCCGGTGACACCATCACGCTCGAGCTTGAGCCGTGTCCGGATATTTTGGCGAGCGTTGGTCATTTACCCTCACCGCCATTCACGGTTGGGTTTGCGGCGGAGACCGACAAGATCAAAGAGTACGCGCTCGATAAGTTGGCGCGGAAAAAGCTCGATATGATTGCCGCCAACCGTGTGGGCGATGTTGAATCCTGTGGTGAAAACCGTGGATTTGAGAGCGACACCAATGCGCTACTGGTACTGACCGCCCATGCCGAGCACGAATTGCCGTCAATGAGCAAAAGAGCACTCGGCGAAGCGCTCGTCAAACTCATTGCCCAACGCTATGCTGAAACGCGCATCCAGCGCGCCTGATTGAACCGAAAGGACACGCCATGCCTGCTATTCAACTCAAAGTTCTCGATGCGCGCGTTCGCGATGCGCTGCCGGCGTATGCCACGGCCGGATCGGCCGGACTGGATCTTCGGGCGTGTATTGACGAGCCGCTCGCGGTTCAGCCAGGCGAAACGCATCTCGTGCCCACGGGCTTTGCCATGCATATCAACGATCCAAGTCTTGCGGCTGTGCTGCTACCGCGGTCGGGCTTGGGTCACAAGCACGGTTTGGTGCTGGGGAATCTAACCGGGTTGATCGATTCAGACTATCAGGGTCAAGTGTTTGTCTCGTGTTGGAATCGCGGAGGCAAAACGTACACGATCGAACCGGGTGAGCGTATTTGTCAGATGGTCTTTGTGCCGGTGGTCCAAGCGACGTTTAACGTGGTGGAAGAGTTCGATCAAACTGAGCGCGGCGAGGGTGGTTTCGGGCATTCGGGTACGCGCTAGTGCGCCGATTGCCGTCAGCGGGTGTTAATTGAACGGGAACGAGAGCGACGCGCTCTGCTCTGATGCTGGCGGCGAACGCGAGCGCCGACGAGGCTAGTTGTTGCGCGCTTGTGCCTTTAGCTGCTTGAAGCGTTCCGCGTCGGCGGCAAACTCCGCTTTGATTTGATTTTGCTCATGTCGCAGCGTTTGCACGGTCTGCATGTGCTCGGCCATTGCCCGCTCGGTGTGGATGATGAGCTGAGCCAAATCCTCCGGGAGAGGGGGCAGGTCGGATTCTTCGTTATACGGGAAGTTGAACTTGCGGGTTTCGGTTTCAAGTTCTTCCCAACGCGACTGCAAGGTGCCGAGATACTGACGGATGACGCCCACCTGCGCTTCGATGGCCATCAAGCGGCGATCGCGCAGCATAGCGATTTCATCTACAGAGAGATAGGTGTCGAGCAGCACCCGGTCGCGTTCGCGCTGGCGTTCAACTTCGGCGGCCTGCGCTTGAAGTTCGGCTTGATGCTTGGCGTCAGCGATGAGTTCGGCGTCGGTTTTTTCGCGGTCGAGCTTTTTGACCGTAACACCTTGCTCATTCAGAACATGTCGTTCTTTGTTGGCATATTTAGCCGGTACCGAGTCGCCGTAATGCGTGACGCCGTTTTCGTCCACCCATTTGAACATCTGCTCGGCGGCCACGGGGGCTGCCAGCATGAGCGCGGTCAAACAAAGAATGGGTCGGGATAGCGTCACGTCAACTCCAGATTACATAAAACAACGGGTTGCTCTCTAATTAGCCACATTTATAGCACAATACCCTCATAATCCTGTGTGATCGGGGTCGCGAAAGGCTCAGGATTCTGACGATTTTTCACCATAACGTTCGCGATACGCCGTCAGTGCATCCAAATGCGATTCGAGCTCCGGGTCGTGCTGTTCGCGGATAAATCCAAACAGGTCGTCTAGTCGGACAAGGCTCACCACGTCGAGTTCGTGAACTTTCGTAACCTCTTGAATCGCCGATAATTCTCCTTTTCCTCTTTCTTGTCTATCGAGTGCGATAAGCGCACCGCAGGCCGTGGCATCAGCGGCGTTGATCGTCGCGATCGCTTCGCCGATGGCGGTGCCCGCCGTAATCACATCGTCCACGATCATCACACGACCCGCTAACGGCGCACCCACAATTTTGCCACCCTCGCCGTGGGCTTTGGCCTCTTTGCGATCAAACGCATACGGCACGTCGCGGCCGTGGTCATGGTAAAGCGCAGCGGCGGTCACCGAGGCGAGCGGAATGCCCTTGTAAGCGGGGCCGAACAGCATGTCGAATTCAACACCTGAGTCCACCAGCGCCTGAGCGTAATACGCGCCCAGTTTGGCCAGCGCGGCACCACTATTGAACAAACCTGCGTTAAAAAAGTAGGGACTCGTGCGGCCCGACTTGAGCGTGAATTCGCCAAATCGAAGCACACCCAGTTTTACCGCGAGCTGAAGGAATTCGTGCGTGTAATGAGTCATGTTGAGTACCAAACGGAATCGCGAGTGTTGTGCATCATGGCGTGTCGAGTCGATTGTGGTGAATCGTGATTTGTTCTGATATTTAACGAACGAATGCTGAGCTTCACCGTGTGGTTGGGTATGATACACGCCTCACTAATCGTTGGGGAGAGACGTTGCGAATTATCAGTGTCAATACGAACGGCATCCGTGCCGCGGCGCGCAAGGGTTTTTTTCAGTGGCTCTCACGGCAGCGCGCCGATGTGTGTTGCGTACAGGAGACCAAGGCACAAATCGATCAGCTAACCGACCCGGTGTTCCACCCCAACAACCATCATGTTTACTACGTTGATGCGGTAAAAAAAGGCTACAGCGGTGTGGCGATTTACAGCCGCCACAAGCCACGCAAAGTGATTCGCACACTCAAAGAGGCATGCGGTGGGCAAGACGCATGGCAGGAGTTTGATGACGAAGGGCGTTTTGTCGAAGTGCAGTTTGGCAATCTGAGTGTCATCAGCGCCTACTTACCGTCGGGTTCGTCCAGCGACGTACGCCAGGACGCCAAATGGCGATTCCTCAATCTGTTTTTGCCGTATCTAAAGTCGCTCAAGAAGAAAAAACGCGACTATGTGATCTGTGGCGATTGGAACATTGCTCACAAAAACGAAGATATTCGCAACTGGAAGGGCAATCAGAAAAACTCGGGCTTCACACCGGAAGAGCGAGCGTGGCTCGACGAGGTGTTTGGGCCCGTGGGTCTGATCGACAGCTTCCGACAGCTCAAACAAAAAGAGCATGAGTACACTTGGTGGTCCAATCGCGGCCAGGCTTGGGCGAATAACGTGGGGTGGCGCATAGACTACCAGGTGTGTACGCCAGGAATAGGTCAGACGCTCACTAAAACCCGTGTCTATCGCGACAAGCGCTTCTCTGATCACGCGCCACTCATCCACGACTACGATTTTAAGCTCGACGTCTAATAAAAGATGGTTGCATTCACCGACAAACGCTTTTGGACCACGCTGTTCAATCGGCGCATGCTCGTGTGTCTGTTCACCGGCTTTGCGTCGGGTTTACCGCTTTATATTCTGATTCAACAGGTGCCCGCCTGGCTGCGGGTAGAGGGGATTGACCTTAAAACCATCGGTCTTTTTGCGTTAATCGGTTTTCCCTACACATGGAAGTTTATTTGGGCGCCGCTGATGGACCGCTACACGCTGCCACTGCTCGGTAGACGTCGTGGTTGGATGCTCGTCACGCAGATCGCATTAGTGTTGCTCATTGCCAGTCTGTCGCTGGTTAAACCGGCTGAGAGTCTGTCGCTGCTATTGGTGTTGGTGGGGGGCATCGCCTTTTTCTCGGCGAGTCAGGACATTGTGCTCGATGCCTATCGCCGCGAGCTGCTGTCCGACGACGAGCTCGGTGTCGGCAACTCTTATTTCATCAACGCGTATAAGATTTCATCGCTGGTGCCCGGGTCGCTCGCACTGATTTTGGCCGACTACATGCCTTGGAGCACGGTCAATATGATTGTGGCGGCATTCATGTTGGTTGGGGTGCTCACAACATTGGTGTGCGACGAGCCCGAGCACTCTGGCAAGGCGCCCGATAATTTACTCGATGCGATTGTGGAGCCGTTTGTCGAATTCTTTAGCAAAAGCCGGAACCTCAGTAAGGCTGGGGCCATTTTGCTGTTCATGATGCTTTACAAGCTTGGCGACAACATGGCCGTAGCGCTTGAAACACCATTTTTCATCGACATGGGCTACTCGCTCACGGAAATTGGTGCAGTGGCCAAAGCCTGCAAGCTGTGGGCCGCGGTGGTGGGGTCGATTATCGGCGGCGTGATGATGATTAAACTCGGCATCAATCGAGCGCTATGGGTGTTTGGGGTTGCGCAGATCGTCTCAATCTTGGGCTATGCCTGGTTGGCCTCGCTACAGGGGCAGGACAGTTTCGTGCTGTTTGGCACATCGATGTCGATGCTGGTGCCGCTCGGCGCGGCGGTCAGCCTCGAGTACCTCGGCGTGGGTTTGGGGCAAGTGGCGCTCATCGCCTTTATGGCGAGGCTGTGCAACACGGAGTTTACGGCAACGCAGTTTGCGCTGTTGTCGAGCTTGGCGGCGGTGCCGCGCACCCTGGCATCGGCAAGCACTGGCTTTCTGATTGAGGCGATGGGCTATGAGAAGTTCTTTTTACTGTGTTTTGCCTGTGCAATTCCGGGCATGCTAATGCTGTTTATTGTTGCGCCCTGGAACGAGTCCTCTGACTGATCATGAATCAATACGGCGATCAATTCGAAGGGAGTGCGGCAGGTGTGGCGGTATCGCACATCACACGAACCGGCGCGGGCATTGGTGAGTGGCCCTCGCGCCGCGGCAGAATGCTAATCACTTGCCAAAGTAAAAATGAGTGCAATAAAAATGTCTGATGACGGTAAGACATGGCACGAAGTCTGTTCCCTCGATGAGATCGGTGACCCCGGCGCGTTTGGGTTTAAAACGATGGCGGGTGAGCACCCCGTATTCGGATTTGTGGTGCAAAAAAACGGCCAGGTGTACGGCTACAAAAATTCTTGCCCGCATGCGGGCCGCCCGCTGGATTGGGCGCCGCATGCATTTCTAACTAAAACCAAAGAACACATCATGTGCTCAGCCCACGGTGCCATGTTCGAATTGGAGAACGGACTGTGTGTCGGCGGTCCGTGCCTCGGTCGCTCTCTTGCGCCGTGGAACGTCGAAGTGCGCGACAACACAATTTATGCCGAACCGCCGCCTGTGTGGTGACGGTGACTCGAACAATGTGGGAAGCATGCGGTGAGCTCGATAGCAACCGCGTTATCACTGTGGCAGCACAGGTCCAACAGCCTGGGTGAAGTCGGTGGATGCGTAATCAAGCGTGAACGGCTGACCGTCGATCGCCGCGCCTGTGGTATCACCAAATACGCCAATGCGCGCCGAATCGGCGGCGTGATCCAAGATGCGCACGGTTTTCTCGCTCTCAAGCAGGTAGCCCGGTGCGGCGAACAGCGAGAGCGCGGCATCGGTAATGTCGATGCTGGCCGCCCCCGTTGCGTTGATGGCTGCGCGAGACGATTCGCTTTCGGCGACTTCGATACGCAGCATCGAACTCAATCCAGAAAACGTTAACGCTCGGTTGTCGATCTTAAGCTGCCCGCCACCCATTGAGGTCACGGCACCGGATACGCGCGTATCGGAAGTCAGAATAAACGACGCTGCTTCGCCTTCAATGGTGATGCTACCCGCCAGATCGATGTCGCCGTCATTGTCACCCGCGCTCAGGGTGCTGGCGCCGGTACCCGACGCGACCAAATCGATCGTTGGGGGCAGTACAATGGACGCATTGCTGTTGTTTTGCATGATTACGCTACGCGACGCGGTGCCAGATGTGTGCATCACAATTGTGCCTTGACCGCTGAGCGCTGTGTCAAAATCAAACGCCAGACGCGCGGGCAAAAGTGGGTCGTTGGCGGTGGCATCGAGTGTGAGCGTGCGGTCCTGCAGCGTGATATTGCTTGCTGCAAGCGTGGCGCCACTGGCAATCGTGACGTCAGCATCCAGCGTCATATTGGTCAGGCTTAGTGTTTCGCCATTGGCAAGATTGAACGGCGTGTCGCTTTTGACAGTTCCAAACGAGAAACCGATTTCGTCGTCGGTGTCGATGTCGTTCGCAATCGCAATGCGCCATCGCTGCGCATCGATTTCAATCGTGCCTGAATCAAGTGGCAACAATTGCCGAAGTTCCACATTGTTGTCTTGGTCGGGGTGCACAATGTAAAAGTCGGGTGCAAGCAGGGAGTAAAAACGCCCGATAATGAGGTCGGAGCGCGTGATGTCCACTGGTTGACCGCCCGATCCAATAAAGGGCAACAGGGCCTGACTATTGGTGACCGTGTAAGTGCCTTGATTGAGCAATCGGGTGGGCCAGTTCAGCGTGCACTCATCGGCGGTAAGCGTGCCTCCAGGAGTGTTGATCAATACGCTGTCGCCCACGTTGGTGTTGCCGTCGACCAATTCGGTAATACGGCTTCCCGACTCGCAGGTCAGGTCGCCGGCATTCGACAGCGAGCCGAAGCGCGGTAGCTGCAGCGTGGCATTGTTCGTGAGCGTAATATCGCCGTCAATCGAGAGCGACTGACCGTTAATATAACCGTTGGCACCCGGCGCTACGCGAAGTTCGATATTCTCGCCGAGTTCACCGAATTGACCACCGTTTGCCCCGAACGAGAGGAGTCCAGGCGAAGAATCGCTCGCTTTGCCAGAAATGGAAATGGTGCCCGACCCGTCAAACGCAAAGCCTTCCATGCTAAATATTTCAGGCCGATCAGGTTCTGACTGAATGTGAACGGTTGCCCCGTCCAGAGTTAATCGCTGAGAGCTGAAAATACCTTTTGTGCCAGGCGGTATTACGACATCAACCGCGGTAGTCACGCTGTTAGCGGGTGTCACTGATTCGAGCCGGCTTTCATTGTCGAATCGAATCTGACTTGACTGGCCCATCTCACGGATGACTTCAACGTGGAGCGTTCCTCCCTGCAATAAAACGGTGCCGTTCAAATCTAATCCGCTGAACGGGTAGACGTCGCCGCCTTGCTCGATGATGAGCTGCCCATTCATCGCGAAACCTTTAGGGACGGTGAGACCATTAAACACGCGTAGATTGCCGTCTAATTGCAGGCTTTTCGCGCTATGAGCAATGGTAGGGGCGCTCGTCACGAACTCGTCCGGACCAGTATTTACGATGGCATGCGTAAACAAATAGGTGGGTAGCGTGGCTGGCCGCCAGTTGTGCCGATTGCCCCAATCGCCCGAGCCGCCCAGCCATCGCACCACAATGGCCGGGCCGGGTCGTCCGTTGTTCAAGCCGAGTTTGAACCAACGCACATCGATAAAGTTGACGATACCGTCTTCGTTAAAGTCTGCGGGTTTGTTTTGAGTGAGAAAAACGTCGCGCAAAAGCGCAAAGTCTTTGAGATCGATACTGTCATCGTTGTTCAGATCCTGATCGCAGGCATTACCCCAGCCGTCGCCGTCCGCGTCGAACTGCGAGGGATTCGGGCGTGTGTAGCAGTTGTCGTAGAGATTGATGATGCCGTCGTTGTCGTCATCGTTTTGCAGCTCCGCTTGGGCGCGCGCGTCGGGCGCGATCAATAGCGTTATAAGAAGCAATCCTGTGGAAAGTATCGACTGAGTATTCATAGCGGGCTCGGCGCCGGTGATTATTGTTGTCAGCGCGTGAGACGAGTATAGCACCGCCACACAGGCAGGCTGATGCGCAGCTTATGTCTAATTAGGTAGCGTTTCTCATTCCGATTCGATCACACGGGCGGGAGGTTTGAGGAAGCGTGTGACCAAATCGGGAAAGGTGTCGACAAAATACTTCGGCGTGGTCTCCGGCGATAAGTCGTTTTGAATATTGTCGCCAAACTCGCGTCCGAGCGCCGTGAGGACTTTGAATTTTTTTATTTTTGCGGGATCGGCAGAACTGGGGCGCGTTCGCTCTTCGAGCACACCCGCGGCTAACAATAGTTTGTTGGCGGCGACAGCAGAGAGTCCCACGTCGTGCTCTTTGAGCAGTTTGGTCAGCGATTCAACTTGTCCGGCCATGGCGTGCACCTACATGTTTCGGCGAGTAGTGATGAGTCTACCAGTTTAGGTGACGGTGCCGGGCGTGTCGATTAATTGCCTCGACGCACAAAAAAGGGCGCTTTTTGAGAAAGCGCCCTCATTGTCTCGCGACACGTATGTTGTGCGTCTTACCAAATTTTGACTCGGTCTTCCGGAGGCAGATACAGCGCGTCGGTGGGTTTCACGTCGAACGCTTCATAAAACTCGGGCACGTTGCGAACGACGCCATTGACCCGAAACTGTGGCGGGGAATGCGGATCAGTGCCAACGCGCTGGCGCATGGCCTCTTCGCGCGACTTGGACAGCCACGCTTGGGCATAGCCTAAAAACACGCGTTGCTCACCGGTAAAACCATCGAGCACAGGCGCCGGGTTGCCGTTGAGCGACAGTTTGTAGGCCTTGAGCGCGATGCTTAAACCGCCCAGATCACCGATGTTCTCGCCGAGCGTGAACTCGCCGTTCACATTGAGATCGTCAAACACTTTAAACGCATTGTATTGTTCAATCAGCTTGGCCGTGCGTTTTTCAAACTCGGCGCGGTCGTCGTCCGTCCACCAGTTTCTTAACACCCCGTCGCCGTCAAACGTGCTGCCCGAGTCGTCGAACCCGTGACCAATCTCATGGCCAATCACTGCGCCAATGGCGCCGTAGTTCACCGCCTCATCGGCAGAAAGGTCAAAAAACGGTGGCTGCAAAATAGCGGCCGGAAACACAATCTCATTCTGCGGCGGGTTGTAATACGCGTTGACCGTTTGAGGCGTCATCGCCCACTCGTGCTTTTGCACCGGACCGTTGAGCTTTGCGAGCGCACGCGCATATTCCACGCGACTTGAGCGTTCCAAATTGCCGTAAAGATCTTTGGCGTCGATGGTCAGGTCGTCATAGTCTTTCCAAATGTCCGGGTAGCCAATCTTGGGCGTAAACTTCGACAGCTTATCGAGGGCCTCGGCGCGAGTGTCTTCGCCCATCCAATCAAGCGCCTTGATGCTGTCGCCGTAGGCGTTGATGAGGTTGTCAACGAGCGTTTGCATTTCGGTTTTAGCCGCAGGCGGAAAGTGTCGTTTGACATACACTTTGCCCACCACTTCGCCGAGCGTCGCATTCACCACGTTCACGCCACGTCGCCACATGGGCGGCTGCTCTTCGGCACCGGTGAGCGTTCGGCGATAAAAATCAAAGGTTTCTTCGTCAAGCTTTGCGGTCAGTCGTCGGCTACTGTTACGCAGTGCCTGCCACGTGAGAAACGTCTTCCACGTGTCGACATCGGTCGCTGCAAAAATATCGCTGAATTCGCGCGTGTAGTCGGTCATGGCTACGATGAGTCGGGGTAAGTCACCAAGATCGGACGCTTCCAGGTAGCGATCCCAGTTAAAGTTAGGCGCCAGCGTGCTGAGTTCCTCGCGGGTATAGGGGTTGTAGAGCTTCACGATGTCGCGCGTGAGCTCTTTTTTCATGTGCTTGTCAGCAAGCTTTTTCTCTAGCCGATAAATGGCATCCACATCGTTGGCATCGCCTAAACCGGTCATAAGCATCATGCGGGTCATATGTTCGCGGTAGCGAATGCGAATGCTCTCCGACTTCTCATCGTCATTGAAATAGTATTCCCGATCCGGCAGGCCAAGGCCGCCTTGCCAGGTGTACATGGCATAGCGCGTCGGTTGTTTTAGATCGGGGAACTGTGCGAGCTGGAAGGGCAAATTAAGACCGATCTTGTTTGCTTC